>NZ_JAGQCR010000031.1:0-19860 GCF_024346295.1 Cyanobium sp. BA20m-14 | reverse complement strand
CTGAGTGGGGCCTCACCCGGGGAATCAGTAATTTAAATATGTCCACAATCAGGCCACCCAAATAGGTGCCACCGATAAGCCTCAAGGCAAGTAGCCTATCTGAAAGGCGCCTCCAGTTTGGCTTGGCAATCACCAATGCGCCAATCAAAATCATGGCGGCACCAGTACCGTGACCGCCAATTTCAGCCAGATTAAAAATACGTGCCAGTTCCTTATGAAGCGGCTTGGCCTTAAGGAAAAGCGTCACGGGAATATCCAGTGCCAAGGCACCAATTCCAGCGATCGCCAGGCCAATCACCACAAACCAGAGCCGCCTGTCAAAAGGGCGTCGCCCAGCCATCGCCATCAGAGCAGCAGGGTGAAAACTTAAGGCTGGCCAGCACCTGCCCCAGCCCTAGCTCCGGTCATCGGCCGGATTGACCCCCAGGGCCGCCACCAGGGCTTCGGCCACCGTGCCCGCCTCCAGCAGCTGCAGCCCCAGGCTGGCAGCCGCCTTGGCCAGGCCGCTGCCCTTCGGCAGCACCGCCCGGGTGAAGCCCAGCCGCGCCGCCTCCTGCAGCCGCAGCTCCAGCTGGCCCACGGGCCGCAGCTGGCCACCCAAGCCCAGCTCCCCCACCAGCACCGTGCCGGGCGGCAGGGTGAGGTCGCGGTAGCTAGCCACCACCGCCGTGGCCACGCCCAGATCCGCTGCGGGCTCCTCCACCTCCAGGCCGCCGGCCACCGCCAGGTAGCAGTCGAAGCGCGACAGGGGCAGGCCCAGGTGTTTTTCGAGCACCGCCAGGATCTGGTGCAGGCGGCCCACGGCGATGCCGGTGGCACTGCGGCGCGGGCTCGCATAGCTGGTGGTGCTCACCAGGGCCTGGAGCTCCACCACCAGGGGCCTGGTGCCCTCACAGGCCACGATCGTGGCGGTGCCGGCACTGGGTTCATCGCCGCCCAGAAACAGCTCGCTGGGGTTGGTGACCTCGGCCAGGCCCCGATCACGCATTTCGAACACCCCCAGCTCGTGGGTGGCGCCGAAGCGGTTCTTCACCGCCCGCAGCAGCCGGTGGCTGGCGAAGCGGTCGCCCTCGAAGGTGAGCACCGCATCCACCAGGTGCTCGAGCACCTTCGGGCCCGCCAGCGCGCCCTCCTTGGTGACGTGGCCCACCAGCAGCAGGGCCGTGTCCTGGCGCTTGGCGATGCGGGCCAGGGCGGCGGCGCATTCGCGCACCTGGGCCACCGAGCCGGGGGCACTGGCTAGCTCGCCGTCATGCAGGGCCTGGATGCTGTCGATGATCGCCACCGCCGGCCGCAAACTCTCGAGCTCCTGCAGCACCAGCTCCAGGTCGGTTTCGGCCAGAAGCTGGAAATTGGCGCTGGGGGCGACATCGGCCTGGGTGGTCGGGGCCAGCCGGCGCCAGCGCAGCTTCACCTGCTGGGCCGATTCCTCGGCACTCACGTAGAGCACCGAGGCGCGGCCGGCCATCGAACAGGCGCTCTGCAGCAGCAGGGTGCTCTTGCCGATGCCCGGGTCACCGCCCACCAGCACCAGGGAGCCGGGCACCAAGCCCCCGCCCAGCACCCGATCGAACTCGCCGTAGCCGCTGCTGAGCCGCTGCAGGGCCCGCTCCCCGACCGCCTGGATCGGCTCGGAGCGCCTCGGCTGCCCTACTGAGCCGCCTTCCAACGCCTTGACGGCAGCGGCAGCCGCCACCGGTCGCCGCCTGCGGCTGTCGGCAGCCGGGCCGGCCTTCTGCTCCACCAGGGTGTTCCAGCTGCCGCAGGCGGCGCACCTGCCACAAAACTGGCGCGTCTGGGCCCCGCAGCTGGTGCAGACAAAAACGGAGCTGGGCTTGGCCACGGGCAGGGAGGAGGGGGCTGGCGGAAACGGGTCTCTATGAAGAAAGGTGGCGATGAATGAAAAGTTCGCCCCTCATACCTTTTCAGTAGGAGCTATCTGATGTACCAGCCCGGCTGCATTGATGACGGCTTCCGCCCCCACCCCCCCGCTCGGAACCCAGCACGGCAAAGAGACCATCCTGGTCGTTGATGACGAGGCCAGCATCCGCCGCATTCTGGAAACCCGGCTTTCCATGATTGGCTACCAGGTGGTCACCGCCAGCGACGGCGTCGAGGCGCTGGAGCTGTTCAAGACCTGCCAGCCCGACCTGGTGGTTCTCGACGTGATGATGCCCAAGCTCGATGGCTACGGCGTCTGCCAGGAGCTGCGCAAGGAATCGGATGTGCCGATCGTGATGCTCACCGCCCTGGGGGATGTGGCGGATCGCATCACCGGTTTGGAGCTGGGCGCCGACGACTACGTGGTCAAACCCTTCAGCCCCAAAGAGCTGGAAGCCCGCATCCGCTGCGTGCTGCGGCGGGTGGAGAAGGAGGCCGTGGCCGGCATCCCCAATTCCGGCGTGATCAGCGTCGGCGACCTGCGCATCGACACCAACAAGCGCCAGGTTTACCGCAGTGACGAGCGCATCCGGCTCACCGGCATGGAATTCAGCCTGCTGGAGCTGCTGGTCAGCCGCAGTGGCGAACCCTTCAGCCGCGGCGAGATTCTCAAGGACGTGTGGGGTTACACGCCGGAGCGCCATGTGGACACCCGGGTGGTGGATGTACATATTTCCCGGCTGCGCTCCAAACTGGAGGACGATCCGGCCAACCCCGAGCTGATCCTCACGGCTCGGGGTACCGGCTATCTGTTCCAACGCATTGTTGACGCCGTTGTCTCCGAAGGGTCCTGACAAGCGCGCCAAGCCCAGCCGGGCGATCCGCCGACTGGTGATCTGGTATCGCCGCAACGCGGCGGTCACCAGCCTGGTTGACACGGCCACCTCAGCGGCCAGCTCCGCCGCCAACACCGCCGGCACCGCCACCAGCGTGGCCGGCAGCATGGCCAACACCGTGCTCCAGCCGCTGGTCTTTGATCCCCTGCGGCGCCTGCAACGCGGCCTGGGCGGACCGGATGAGAACACACCGATCAACGACTCCGACCGCCTGTGGGTCGCGGTTGATGGCATGGGCGGCGACCATGCCCCCGGCCCCATCCTCGAGGGCTGCCTGCGCGCCGTTGAGCTGCTGCCCCTGCGGGTGCGCTTTGTGGCCGAGAGCGCCCCGCTCCAGGCCGCGGTGGCCGCCATGGAGCTGCAGGACCAGCTCAACGGGGCCGTGGCCCGGGGGTTGATCGAGCTGGTGCCGAGCGGCCCCTCGATCGGCATGCATGAGGAGGCCACGATGGTGCGCAAGAAGCGCGATGCCAGCATCAACAGGGCCATGGACCTGGTCAAACAGGGCGAGGCCATGGCGGTTTATTCCGCCGGCAACTCCGGCGCCGTGATGGCCTCTGCGATCTTCCGGCTGGGGCGCCTGCCGAGCATCGATCGCCCCGCGATCGGCGCCCTCTTCCCCACCAAGGACACCGAACAGCAGGTGCTGGTGCTGGATGTGGGCGCCAACATGGACTGCAAGCCCGCCTACCTGCACCAATGGGCCCTGCTGGGCCACATCTACAGCCGCGATGTGCTGCAGGTGGCCAAGCCCCGCATCGGCCTGGTGAATATCGGCGAGGAGGAGTGCAAGGGCAACGAGCTCTGCCTGCGCACCTACCCGCTGATGGCCGGGGAGCGGCGCTTTGTGTTTGCAGGCAACTGCGAGGGCCGCGACATCCTCTCCGGCAACTTCGACGTGGTGGTGTGCGATGGCTTCACCGGCAATGTGCTGCTCAAGTTCCTTGAAAGCGTGGGCAGCGTGCTGCTGGATGTGATCAAGGAGGAGCTGCCCCGGGGCCGGCGCGGCAAGGTGGGCTCGGCCTTCCTGATCAACAACCTGCGCCGCATCAAAAAGCGCCTAGACCACGCCGAGCACGGCGGCGCCCTGCTGCTGGGGGTGGATGGGGTGTGCGTGATCGGCCATGGCAGCAGCAGGGCCCTGTCGGTGCTCAGCGCCCTGCGCCTGGCCCATTCCGCCGCCAGTGGCGGGGTGATGGCCAACCTCCATGCCCTGGGCGCGAATGGGCCAGCGGTCGCCTGTGATTGACTAAGCCGATCCCAGGCTGAATCCGGTGTCGCAAGGCGCAGTCCCCCCACCAGTGAGGGTCGGCATCGGTCCGTTTGGCATGGCCCTAGTGGGTTGCGGCAGTGCCGTGCCGGCGGCCAGCATCTCCAACCAGCAACTGGGGGAGCGGGTCGAGACCAGCGACGAGTGGATCCGCAGCCGCACGGGCATCGGCTCCCGCCGGGTGGCCGGACCCGACGAACCCCTCACCTGCCTGGCCAGCCGGGCTGCCCAGCTCGCCCTCGACCATGCCGGCTGGACGGCGGACGATCTCGACCTGATCCTGCTGGCCACCTCCAGCCCGGACGACCTGTTCGGCACGGCCCCGCGGGTGCAGGGAGCCCTGGGGGCCAGCCGGGCCGTCGCCTTTGATCTCACCGCCGCCTGCAGCGGCTTTCTGTTTGCCCTGATCACCGCCGGCCAATACCTGGGCAGTGGGGCGATGGGGCGGGCCCTGGTAATTGGCGCCGACCAGCTCAGCCGCTGGGTTGACTGGGACGACCGCAGCACCTGCGTGTTGTTTGGCGATGGTGCCGCCGCCGTGGCGGTAGAGGCATGCGGGGCCAGCGACAACGGCCTGCTGGGCTTTCGCATGCGCTCCGACGGCAGCCGCAACGCCTGCCTCACCCTGGCCCAGCTGGATCGCCATGCCCCCCTACTCGGGGGGCTCACGGCCCAGCAGGGGGGCTTTGCCCCAATCCAGATGAATGGCCAGGAGGTCTACAAGTTCGCGGTGCGCGAGGTGCCGGCGATCCTGGCCGAGCTGCTTGAGGCCACCGGCACCACCCCCGGGCAGCTCGACTGGCTGCTGCTGCATCAGGCCAACCAGCGGATTCTCGACGCGGTGGCCGACCGCTTCGCGGTGCCCCACGCCCAGCTGCTCAGCAACCTGGCCCATTACGGCAACACCTCGGCCGCCACCATTCCCCTGATGCTCGATGAGGCCGTCAAGGACGGGCGGGTGCAACCGGGCCACCTGCTGGCCAGCAGCGGCTTCGGCGCCGGCCTGAGCTGGGGCGCGGCCCTGCTGCGCTGGAGCGGCCCCCGCGGCGCAGCCCAGCCCTAGCCCTAATCTCCTGGCCAACTTGCAAAGGGGCGCGCCATGGGCATTGCCTGGGTATTTCCTGGCCAGGGCTCCCAGAAGGTCGGCATGGCCGCAGGCCTGCTGGAGCTACCCATGGCCCGGCATCGGTTTGAACAGGCCTCAGAGCTGCTGGGTCGCGATCTGCTGGCCATCTGCGCCGGCAGCGCCACAGGCGAGCTCAGCGACCTCAACGACACCCGCAACACCCAGCCGGCCCTGTTTGTGATCGAAAGCCTGCTGGCCGAGGCGCTCCAGGCCCAGGGGCGCACCGCCCAGGTTGTAGCTGGCCACAGCCTGGGCGAGCTGGTGGCCCTGCACGTGGCCGGGGTGTTCGACTTCGCCACTGGCCTGGCCCTGATGCAGCGACGCAGCACCCTGATGGCCCAGGCCGGCGGCGGCGCCATGACGGCGGTGATCGGCTTCGACCGCGGCGAACTGGAGGCCCTGGTGGCCGCCACCGAAGGGGTGGTGATCGCCAACGACAACAGCAGCGCCCAGGTGGTGCTCTCCGGTCACCCCGATGCGGTGGCGGCCGTCAGCGGCCAACTCAGCTGCAAGCGGGCCGTTCCCCTGGCCGTCAGCGGCGCCTTCCATTCCCCCCTCATGGCCGACGCGGCTGAGGCCTTTGGCCGGGAGCTGGGGGCGGTGCCCTTTGCCGATGCGGCCATCCCCGTGCTCAGCAACACCGATCCCAGCCCGGAGACCAGCGGGGCGGCCCTCAAGGCCCGCCTGATCCGGCAGATGACCACGGGGGTCCGCTGGCGCGAAACCATGGACCAGCTCGGCGCCCTCGGGGTCACCGCCGCCGTGGAGATCGGGCCCGGTGCCGTGCTCAGCGGCCTGATTAAACGCAGCTGCCCAGCCATCGTTTCCGCCCAGATCAACAGTGCTGCCGATCTGGGTGGTGCCGATCTGGGTGCTGGCGATCTGGGGCTGGCCAGCGCCCCATGAACCGGCCCGTCGCCGCCGTCAAACGGGCCCTGCGCCGCCGCAAACCCGCCGAGCCCCCGGCCCTGATTCGCACACCCAGGCCCAGCCTGACCTACCGGCTGATCAGCTACCTGCTGGTGTTTCCGATGTTCAGGCTGCTCTTCCGCGGCCGCACCAGTGGCAACGCCAAGGTGCCGATGGAAGGGGCGCTGGTGGTGGTGGCCAACCACGGCTCCCACCTCGACCCGCCCCTGCTGGGCCATGCCCTGGGCCGGCCCGTCGCCTTCATGGCCAAGGCCGAGCTGTTTCGGGTGCCGATCCTGGGCCCGATCATCCGAGCCTGCGGGGCCTACCCGGTGGCCCGCGGCGCCAGCGACCGTGAGGCAATCCGCACCGCCACCGACCGCCTGCTGCAGGGCTGGGCCACCGGTGTATTCATCGACGGCAGCCGCCAGGCCGATGGCCGGGTCAACGCACCCCAGGCAGGAGCTGCCCTGCTGGCGGCCAGGGCCGGAGCGCCCCTGCTGCCGGTGGCGATCATCAACAGCCACCGGGCCCTGGGCCGGGGGCAGGCCAGCGCCCGGCTGGTGCCGATCCACATCCGCATCGGCACGCCGATCCCCCCGCCGGCGTCCCGGCGCCGCCCAGACCTGGACGCCGTCACCGCCGCCTGCCAGGCCCAGATCAATGCCCTGCTGGATCAGGGCCTGATCAACGACCGATCCCTCCCCCCAGCCAGCCAGGCAGATGGGCTGCCGCCCAGCCCTTGAGATCGCGACCACTCAGCACCCACAGGGCAGCCCGGACCCCATCCCCCCAGACCTTGCGGCGGCCCTCCGGCTGACAGCTATCGGCGCAGTCAACGGGCACGGGCGTGAGGTGAATGCCGCGGCTGCCGGCAACGATCCGGCCCACGAGCAGGGCCCTTTCCATGTGGTCGCTGCTGGTAACGAGCAGGGCGTGGCGGATGCGGGCCCGCCTCAGGTCGTCCACCAGGGAGGTGAAGTTGGAGAGGGTGTCACTGGCGCGGTAATCGAGCTGCACCTGGCTGGGCGGCAAGCCCTGGCGCAGTTCAAACAGCCAGTGGGCGTATTCGGGATTGCTGCCGCCGCTCACCAGCACCGGCAGGCCGTCACGGGCCGCCAGGGTCGCCGCCCGCTGCTCCCGGGCCGGATCGCCCCCCAGCACCAGGATCAGTTGGGCTGGGGGCGGGGCGGGCCACCACATGCCGCGCGACAGCCAGAGCAGGCCCACGGCCAGCCCCAGAGCCAGAAAGCAACGAAAGCCCCCAACTCGCCGGGCAGGCCGCCGCCTGGGGCGCCTGGATCGGCTGGATTGGCCTGGGCGCCTGGATCGCCTGGGGCGCCTGGATCGGCCTGGGCGCCCTGAACCTCTGGGATGGCGGCCGGATGCCTCCCCCATCAGAGCCCGGCCACCGGCGAGGTGGGATAGAGCGGCAACACCTGCTGCCAGGGGGCTGCCAGGCCCTGGGCATGGGCCTGCAGGCTGAGCTCCAGCAGCTGGCCAACGTCGGCGGGCAGCTGGGTGACGGCTGCGAGCTGGGGGCCGGGGGGCAAGGGGGTGTCCGGGGCAAACAGCCGGGGCGCCGCCAACTCGACCACCGCCGCCCTGTCGCCCCTGGGAGCCGGGCCATACAACCCCGCCACCACCCCGCGACGGGCCAGCTCCTGCACCAGCCAGGTGGGCTCCTGGATCGCCAGCCGCCTGGCCACCAGCAGAAAACTGCCCACCCCATCAAGGGGCACATCGAGCTGCTGGGCGAGGGTGCGGGCCAGCACCACGGTGAGCCTGGTGCTGGTGAATCCCCCCGGCCCGATCGCCACCGCCAGACGGTCCAGCTGGGGCCACTGATCCGCCGGTAGCAGCTGCTCGATACAGGCCAGCAACTGGTTGGCGAGGCCGCGGCCGAGCGGAAAGGCGCCCAGCTCGGCTGGCCCTGCCATCCCGGGCCAGGCCACGCCAACCCCCAGCACATCGCTGGAGCTGTGCAGGGCAAGCAAGGCGCCCATCAGGCCCCCCTCATGGCGCTCTCATGGCGCCCTCATGGCGCCCTCATGGCGGCAGGGCCGCGCCGGGGCAGAGGCGCAGCCAGCGGCCGCCGTCGCGCTGAAAACTGCGGCAGGCCCGCACATCCCATTCCACCCCCACGCCCCCACCGGCAAGATCCTGCACCTGCACGTGAATGCGGGGCTGCTGCGGCAGGAAGTCGGGACTGGAGCAGAGGTGGGCAACCCCATGCTGGCGCTCCACAGCGTGGTAGGCCTGACAGCGGTCGACCCAGTGGCAATCCACACAAATGCACATGCTGCCCAGGCCCAGCCAGGAACCCATTGTGACCGCTGGCCGCCCCGCCGGCGAGGTGGCCCAGGCGCTGTGGCAACGGCTGCTGGCCGAGCCCTGGCCCCTGCCCCTGCAGGCCCTGCCCGCCGGCACGGCGCTGGTGGGCGGTGCGGTGCGGGATGGCCTGCTGGGCTGCCTCGAGCCCCAACCCGACCTCGACTTTGTGGTCGAAGGCGATGCCATCGCCCTGACCCGCCAGCTCGCCAGGGACCACGGCGGCACTGTGGTGATCTTGGACGTCGACCACAACATCGCCCGGCTGGTGCTGGGGGGCTGGAATCTCGACCTGGCCCGCCGCGGGGGGCCCAGCCTCGAGGCCGACCTGCTGCGCCGCGACTACAGCGTCAATGCCATCGCCCTGCCGCTGCCGGCGGGCGGGGGCGAAGCCAGCGCCCTGGTGGATCCCAGCGGCGGCCTGGGCCATCTGCAGCAACGCCAACTGGTGGCCCTGAGCGAGGCCAATCTGCTCGCCGACCCCCTGCGGCTGCTGCGGGGCATCCGGCTCGCCTCGAGCCTGGGTTTTGCGCTCGAACCCAGCAGCGCTGCCTGGATCCAATCCCATGGGGCCCAGCTCACGACCGTCGCCGGCGAGCGGGTGCTGGCGGAACTGGCAAAACTGGCGGCCGCCCAGCAGGGCGAACGGGGCCTGGCCCAGGCACTCGCCTGGAACCTGCTGGAGGGCTGGGGCGCCGATGCCAGCGCCAACCTGGCCGGGCTGAGCCTCGAGCGGGCCCAGCAGCGGGGCCTACTTGAGGGCGAAATCGAGTGGGCCCTGCCCCTGGCAAGGATCTGCGCCCTGTTGCCACCACAAGCCCTGGCCGCCCTGCGCAGCAGCAACCGCCTGCAACAGCGCAGCCGGGCCCTGCGCCACTGGCAGCAGCAGGTGGCCCAGGTGGGCTGCTGGGCCAACCTGCCAGAGCCGAGCTGCCTGGCCCTGCAGCGGCAGCTGGAGGCCGATTTCCCTGCCCTGGTGCTGCTGCTGGCCGAACCGGCCCCCCAGCTGCTGGCGCGCTGGCGCAACCCAGCCGACCCCCTGTTCCATCCCCGCTCCCCCCTCGATGGCCGCAGCCTGCAACAGCAGCTGGCCATCCCCGCCGGCCCGGAGCTAGGCCAACTGCTCGAGCACCTCAGCCTGGAGCGGTCCTTCGGCCGCCTGGCCCCGGGGCCTGAAGGGGAGGGCGCGGCCCTGGCTGCGGCGGAGAGCTGGTGGAGGCAACGCCAAGGCCGGCGGCGTGATTAACTTCGTCTTGTCAAGGCGCAACGAGAGGCTTCTCCTCGCCTGCTAAAAATTTTTTCAACCCCTTTCCCATGAGCATTCGCCTCTACGTCGGCAACCTGCCGCAAACCTTTGATGCCAAGGAGCTGGAAGCTCTGTTTACCGCTGTGGGAGAGGGGGTGCGCTTCAAGGCCGTCAACGACCGTGAAACCGGGGCCTGCCGCGGTTTCGGCTTTGCCAATACCGATGATCAGAAACTGGCCGACGCGGTGATCGAACAGCTCAACGGCAAGGACTTCGGAGGTAACACTCTGCGCATCGAGATTTCCGAGCGCAAGGAAGGCCGTAGCGCCGCCCCCGCCGAGCGCCGCAGCGGCAGTGCCCCCACCCCGGCCCGCAAGGCCGTGAACAAGGTGGTGCACGCCGACAACATCGACAGCGAAGCCCCCGATCCCCGCTGGGCTGGGGAGCTGGCCAAGCTCAAGGATCTCCTCGCCAACCAAAAGGCCGCTGTCTGAACTCGCCTGGACCTGGCAGGGCCACCGCATCCATCTGGTCGAAGCGGGAGATCCCGCTTGCCCCACCAGGATTGTGTTGATCCATGGCTTTGGGGCCTCGGTAGGCCACTGGCGCCACAACCTGCCTGCCCTGGCTGATCGGGCCCGGGTGGTGGCCATTGATCTGCTCGGTTTCGGCGCCAGTGACAAGCCCGTATCCCGGCTTTCTGGTGAGCCCGAACAGGCCGGTGCGGTTCACTACTGCTTCGACCTCTGGGGCCAGCTGGTAGCCGACCTGGTGCGCGAGAGGCTGCTGGGGCAGGAGCAGCAAGGGCCGACCCAGGTCCATCTTGTCGGCAACTCGATCGGCGCCATGGTGGCCCTCATCGCCGCCCGGCAGCTGCTGGCCGCCGGCATCGCCCCGGCCCAGGTGATCCTGATTGACTGCGCCCAGCGAACCCTCGACGACAAGCGGGCCGCCCAGCTGCCGGGCTGGGAGCGGGCCAGCCGCCCCCTGGTGAAACAACTGGTGCGCCAGCGCTGGTTGGTTGTTCCCCTGTTTCGGCTGTTGGCCCGGCCGGCCTTCATCCGCCGCGTGCTGGCCCGGGCCTACCCCAGCGGCGCCCACGTCGACGACGAGCTGGTGGCCCTGCTGCATCGCCCCAGCACCGACCCTGGAGCCACTGAAAGCTTCCGGGGCTTCGTCAACCTGTTCAACGACTATCTCGCCCCCCAGCTGCTGGCAGAGCTAGATGGGGCCAACCCTCCTCTGCCGGTGCGGCTGCTGTGGGGCGAAGCCGATCCCTGGGAAGATCCCGCCGAAGCCCGCCGCTGGGCCGCCCGCTTTGGCTGCATCCAGGAGTTGAGGATCCTGCCTGGGCTGGGCCACTGCCCCCACGATGAAGCGCCCGAGCTGGTCAATGCGATCCTGCTGGACTGGATCCTGAAGGATTGGACCGCTCTGGCGCCTCAGCGCACCTGAGCCACCAGGTAAGAGAAGGGCAGATCGATCAACTTGCCGGCCCGAGGCACGTAGGCCCGCTTGTTGAACACGTCATAGCCGTGGGATTCGATCACATCGAGAATGCCCCGATAGAGGCGCAATGAGGCCCAAACCGGCCAGCGGGCATCCGGTGCCAGCCAGCGCACCCCCGCCTCCGAACGGGCGAACCACATGCGGGCCCGCTCCAGCTGGAAGCGCATCAATGCCCGCCAGTTGTCGTTGACGACGCCGGCCAGCAACTGCTCTTCGCTATAGCCAAAGCGCGCCAGATCCTCCTGGGGCAGGTAGATGCGACCGCGACCGCGATCCTCTCCCACATCCCGCAGGATGTTGGTGAGCTGGTTGGCAATGCCCAGGGCCACCGCCGAGCGGGAGGTGTCGGGTCGATCGCTCCAGGGGGCAGTGGTGTAGGCAGGGTCGAGGCCCATCACCTCCTGGGTCATCAAGCCCACGGTGCCCGCCACCCGATAGCAGTAGAGCTCGAGCTGCTCAAAATTCTCATAGCGGTGCTGGTTCAGGTCCATCCGCTGGCCTTCGATCATGTCGAGATAGGCCTGCAAGGGCTGGGGATAGCGCTCGATCGTGTCGCGCATCACCAGGTCGAGGCCATCGTGCACATCGCCGGCGAAGAGCTTGCGGGTGCGCTCCTCCCAGCGGTCCAGCCGCCCGGCCAACTCCGCCACAGGCCGGGCTTGGGCCTCGGCGCTGTCCATCAGCTCGTCGGTGCGGCGACACCACACGTAGATGGCCCAGATCGCCCGCCGCTTGGCTGCTGGCATCAGCAGGGTGCCCAGGTAGAAGGTTTTGGCCCATTCAGCCGTTTCTCGCCTGCATGCCTCGTAGGCCTGGTCGAGGTTGGGCAGGGCGGAAACCACCATGGTCAGGCCGTTGCTGAGATGGCCTGGGCGCACTGCTTGCCGCTGAGCACTGCCCCCTCCATCGAAGCCAGATAGCGCTGCATGGTGTAACAGCCCGCCAGAAAGAAGTTGGCGATCGGCGAGGCCTGGTCGGGCCGCAGCTGCTGGCAGCCCGGCACGGTTTTGTACACCGAGAGGGGCGTTTTCACCACGATCGACTTGCGCAGCTGGGCCTGGTCATCGCCGCTGAAGTGCAGCGGGAACAGGCGCTTGAGCTCCTCCAGAGTGGCGGCCACGATCTCCTCATCCGGCCGGCCGATCCAGTCTTTCGCGGGGGCAAAGACCAGCTCCAGCATGGAGCGATCGGGGTCTTCGTATTCCCGGCAGGTGTTGCTCATGTCCGCATACACACTCAGCAGAGGGCTGCGGCTGAACAGCAGGTGGTCGATTTCGGTGAGCTTGCGATCAAACCAGAGATGGATGTTGATCACAGGCACGCCATTGAGGCCATCGAGCTTCTTGAAGTAGGGAATTTCCTTCCAGGGCTCAGGCACCAACAGCTTGAAGGGATCCACCGGCAGCGCGCTCACATAGGCATCGGCGCTGAGGCTGCGGGGCTCCTGACCCTTGATGCCACCGATCTGGAATGCCTTAACCGTGCCATCGGCATGGAGCTCGATCTGGCGCAGAGGGGCATTGAGATGCACCTCGCCGCCATGGGCCTCGATGTAGTCAACGATCGGCTGGCAGAGCCGCTGGGGTGGGTTGCCATCGAGGAAGGCCATCTTCGAGCCATCGCTCTCCTGCAGGAAGCGGTTGAGGGCGGTGAGCACCACGGTGCTGGAGATCTCATCGGGATCGATGAAATTCAGCGCCTTGGCCATGGCGATGAACACCTCATCGTTCACCCGCTCCGGGATGTTGTGGATGCGCAGCCATTCCGTCCAGGAGTACCTGTCGCACTCCTCCACGTACTGCTGACCCCTCAGGATCGCCGGCACCAGGCCGATGCCAAAGGCGATCTTCTCGGGCCAGGTGAGCAGGTCGTTGTTGCCCAGGATCGCCGCCAAGCCGTTGAAGGGAGCCGGGATGTCGGGAAACTCGAAGCGGCTGTAGGTGCCTGGGGTTTCCTTTTGGTTGAAGATCATCGAGTGGCTCTTCCACTGCAGCCGGTCTTCGATGGCCAGCTCCTTGAGGAGCTGGCGCATGTTGCGGTACGCGCCAAAAAAGATGTGCAGACCGGTCTCATACCAGTCGCCGTCCGCGTCCTGCCAGGCCGCTACCTTGCCGCCAAGCACGTCGCGGGCCTCGACCACCACTGGGGTGTGGCCGGCGTCACAGAGGTATTTGGCGCACGACAGACCGGCGAGCCCTGCTCCGGCGATGACGACGCGCATATCTGCTCTTGAATCCAGCGGCAACCCTAAAGGGGGCCCTGGGCCGCTGCGGCCCAGAAGCTTTCTAGAGTTACGTAACCGGGTGCCCGTAATCGCTTTCCCATGGCCGACCCCCACACCACTGAGCTCGGAAAAACTGAGCTTGAAAGAACTGAGCTTGAAAGAGCAGAGCTTGACAACCCAGAGGACCTGGGCAGCGCGACCTTACTGAAATCCACCACCCGCCACGTGCGGCTGTTCACCGCCCACGTGGACAAGGGCAACCTGGTGGCCGATCCCAACCAACTCACCATGGATCTGGATCCGGACAACGAATTCCTCTGGGACGGGCCGGTGCTGGCCAAGGTCCAAGACCAGTTCCGCGAGTTGGTTTCGGCCCATGCCGGGGCCGAGCTCAGCGAATACAACCTGCGCCACATCGGCTCCGAGCTCGAAGGGCTGATCCGCCAACTCCTCCAGGCCGGAGAACTGCGTTACAACCCCGACGCCAGGGTGCTCAATTACTCCATGGGCCTGCCCCGCAGCAGCGAAAACCTGTGAGCCGCTCCCGCTACAATGCCGATCGCTACCGCAAAGACCCCTACGCCGACGATCCCTATGAGAGGGGCGGGGGCGACAGGGGACGGGGCAGGCCCGACCCCGGGCCCGCCCCTGGGGGGGGAGGGTCCGGTGGCGGCAACGCACCGTTCAAGTTCAACGTGGCCACCATGGCCATCCTGGCCGGGGTGCTGGTGGTGGGCATCGGCATCGGCACAGGCCTCTCCAGCACCACCCAGGGCGACCAGGGCAACATCGCCAGCTCCCAGCAACTCGACATGGCCGTGCCCGATCCGGAGTTCTGCCGCCAGTGGGGCGCCAGCGCCTTCGTGATGGACATTGAGCTCTACACGACCATGAACCCCAGCTCGAGTTTTGTGACCCAGCCGGCGCTCAAACCCGGCTGCGTGATCCGCAGGGAGAACTGGAGCGTGCTGCAGAAAGAAGGAGCCGTCACATCCGAGCAGATGCGCCAGTGCAAGCAGCGGATGAATACCTTCGCCTACATCGGCTCGGTGAAGGACAAGCCGATAGTGCGCTGTGTCTACCAGACAGACATCAGCGAAAACAAGTTCCTCACCAAGGGCGTGGCCGACAGCACCGTGGGCATCACCCCGGAATCCGACCAGTTCTGAGCGACCAGCCTCAGGCCGGGTTCTCCTGCTGGAGGGGCCGGCGCAGGGGGCTGTCGGGACTGGCGAACACCGGCAGCACCTCCTTGCGGAAGGCGTCGGCGGCCCGGGAGCAGTAGCGGGCCGGATGGCTGATCAGCTTGAGCTGGCGACGCACCAGCAGGTCGGCCACCTGGGGGCGGTGCAGGCTGCCCGCCGAGAGCTCCCGCTCGATCGACACCACCGGCAGAAAGGCGGCACCCAGGCCGCTCTGCACGGCGTTCTTAATCGCCTCAAACGAGTTGAGCTCCATCTCGATCTTGAGACGGGCCACATCAAGGCCGGAGCGGGCCAGCAGCTGGTCCACCATCTTGCGGGTGGTGGACTGGGCATCGAGGCAGACAAAGCCAAGCCGGTAGAGGTCGTCCTTGGTGAGTTCCGGCAGGCGGGCCAGGGGGTGCTTCACCGGCAGCACCAGGGCCAGCTCATCGCTGGCATAGGGCACCACCTGCAGCAGCTCACAGAGCTCACTGGGCAATTCGCCGCCAATGATCGCCAGATCCACCTGGCCGTTAGCCACGCTCCAGCCGGTGCGGCGGGTGCTGTGCACCTGCAGCTGCACCGCCACCTCAGGGTATTTCTGGCGAAACAGGCCGATCATGCGCGGCATCAGGTAGGTGCCGGTGGTCTGGCTGGCGCCGACAATCAGGGAGCCGCCACGCAGGTTGTGGAGGTCTTCCAGGGCCCGGCAGGCCTCCTGACACTGGCTGAGGATCCGGTCGCAATAGCTGAGCAGCAGGTGGCCGGCCTCGGTGAGCTGGGCCTTACGGCCGCCCCGGTCAAACAGGCTGACGCTGAGCTGCTTCTCCAGGTTCTGGATCTGCAGGCTCACTGCCGGCTGGGTGACATAGAGGCTGTCGGCAGCCTTCTTGAAACTGCCCTCCGAGGCGATGGCCCGCAGGATGCGGAGCTGGTCGAGGGTGAAGGGAAGATCTGCCATCGGGTTGCCTGGGTGGACCTGGGCCTGCCGGCTGGCGAGGAAAAAACTCTAAGGGGGAACTCTGGCGGCGAGAATCTGGAGCTTCACAACTCCCCATCCGGCCAGTGCCCCCCAGCTCTTTACAGCACAGCAGCTGGGTGATGCTGGCCCTGCTGCTCGCCTTTGCGGTGGTGCACAGCGGCGGTGCCTCCCTGCGGGCCTGGGGCGTGGAGCGGATCGGCGAGCGGGCCTGGCGGCTGCTTTTCGCCGCCGTGAGCATCCCCTCAGCGGTGCTGGTGATCGGCTACTTCCTGGCCCACCGCTACGACGGCATCCGGCTCTGGAACCTGCAGGAGGCGCCCTGGATCGTGCCGCTGGTGTGGACCGGCACAGCCATCAGCTTCCTGTTTCTCTATCCGGCCACCTACAACCTGCTGGAGATCCCGGCGGTGCTCAAGCCCCAGGTGCGGCTTTATGCCACAGGGATCATCCGCATCAGCCGCCACCCCCAGGCCGTGGGCCAGATCCTCTGGTGCGCCACCCACCTGCTCTGGATCGGCAGCAGTTTCATGCTGGTCGCCTGCTTTGGCCTGATCGCTCACCACCTCTTTGCCGTTTGGAACGGCGACCGACGCCTGGCCAACCGCTTCGGAGCCGCCTTTGAAGAGCTCAAGGCCAGCACCTCGGTGATCCCCTTCAAAGCAGTGCTGGATGGCCGCCAGCAGCTGGTGCTCGGCGAGTTCCTGCGGCCGGCCCAGCTGGGCATTGTCATTGCCGTGGCTCTGTTCTGGTGGGCGCACCGCTACATCGGCGCCGGGGCCACCGCCTTCAGCCGCTCCAGCCTGGGCCACTGGCTCTCCTGATGGGCGGGCCCGCACAGTTGGCGAAGATCCCTGACGCAGTCTGCCTACACTTGCCACAGCCAGTCTGGGTCGCATGCCGTCAGCCGCCGAACTCGCCTGGTTGATTCCGGTGCTGCCCCTGGCTGGGGCCTGCATCACCGGGCTGGGACTAATTAGTTTCAACCGCACCGTCAACCGTCTGCGCAAACCAGTGGCCTGGCTGCTGATCAGCTGCGTCGGAGCGGCGGCGGTGCTCAGTTACGCCGTACTGGCCCAGCAACTGGCCGGGGCAGGCCCCACCGAGGTGCTTTTCAACTGGGCCAGCGCCGGCAATTTCAACCTGCAGATGGGCTTCCGCGTGGATGCCCTCGGCGCCGTGATGCTCGCCCTGGTGACCACCATCGCCGTGCTGGTGATGGTTTATTCCGATGGCTACATGGCCCACGACAAGGGCTATGTGCGCTTTTTCACCTATCTGGCCCTGTTCAGCAGCTCGATGTTGGGCCTGGTGATCAGCCCCAACCTGCTGGAGATCTACGTGTTCTGGGAGCTGGTGGGCATGTGCTCCTACCTGCTCGTGGGCTTCTGGTATGACCGTGATGGCGCCGCCAATGCTGCCCAGAAGGCCTTTGTGGTCAACCGGGTCGGCGACTTTGGCCTGCTGCTGGGCATCCTGGGGCTGTTCTGGGCTACTGGCAGCTTCGGCTTCGAGGAGATCGGCAGCCGACTGCAGGAGGCCGTGGCCGGGGGCAGTCTCCCCAACGCGGCAGCCATCCTGCTCTGCCTCCTGGTGTTCATGGGGCCCATGGCCAAATCGGCCCAGTTCCCCTTGCACGTCTGGCTGCCCGATGCCATGGAGGGCCCGACGCCGATCTCGGCCCTGATCCATGCCGCCACCATGGTGGCGGCCGGTGTGTTTCTGGTGGCCCGGCTGCAGCCGGTGTATGAGCCTTTCCCTGCGGTGCAGGCCACGATCGCCGTGGTGGGCACGATCACCCTGGTGCTTGGAGCCTCGATTGCCCTGACCCAGATGGATCTTAAAAAAGGTCTGGCCTACAGCACCGTTTCCCAGCTGGGTTACATGATGCTGGCCATGGGCTGCGGGGCTCCGGTGGCCGGCATGTTCCACCTGGTGACCCACGCCTTCTTCAAGGCCATGCTTTTCCTGGGCTCGGGTTCGGTGATCCACGCCATGGAGGAGGTGGTGGGCCACGAACCCGTGCTGGCCCAGGACATGCGACTGATGGGCGGCCTGCGCAAATACATGCCAATCACCAGCACCACCTTCCTGATCGGCTGCGTGGCAATCGCCGGCATCCCCCCGCTGGCTGGCTTCTGGAGCAAGGACGAAATCCTGGGCGTGGCGTTTGGTTCCTTCCCCCTGCTCTGGGTGGCCGGTTTCATCACCGCCGGCATGACGGCCTTCTACATGTTCCGGCTCTACTTCCTCACCTTTGAAGGCGAGTTCCGCGGCGGCGACAAAGCCCTACAGGCCCAGCTGCTGGCTGCCGCCGGCAAGCCCCCCGGCGATGGCGACGGCCACGGCCACGCCAGCCATCCCCATGAGTCCGGCTGGCAGATGGCGATGCCGCTCGCCGTACTGGCGGTGCCCTCGGTGCTGGTGGGCCTGTTAGGTACCCCCTGGAACAGCCGCTTCGGCAACCTGCTCGACCCCCAGGAAGCCGCCGAGGTGGCGGAGCACTTCAGCTGGAGCGAGTTTCTCCCCCTGGCCGGGGCCTCGGTGGCCATCTCGGTGGCGGGCATCAGCGTGGCGATACTGGCCTACGCCCTCCACAAGCTCGACCTGGCCACCGCCGTGGCGGCCCGCTTCCCGGCGCTCAATGCCTTCCTGGCCAACAAGTGGTACCTCGATGACATCAACGACAAGCTGTTTGTGCAGGGCAGCCGCAAGCTGGCCAAATCGGTGCTCGAGGTGGATTCCAAGGTGGTCGATGGGGTGGTGAACCTCACGGGCCTGGTGACCCTCGGCAGCGGCGAGGGTCTCAAGTACTTCGAAACGGGTCGGGCCCAGTTCTATGCCCTGATCGTGTTTGGCGGGGTCATCGCCCTGGTGGTGCTGTTCGGCTCGCTTGGCTGAGCGAGCCGAACACCGCGCCAAGCCCCGCCAGCTCCTGCCCCCCTTCGCTGATCCCCAGGCGTGAGCGCAAAGCGCGTGGCTGGGGATCAGCGAAGGGGGGCAGGAGCCCAACTCTGTGTGACATCCCCCATCAGCGCAGTGCAGGGCCCGAGTGAATTTCTACACTCCGCCTAATGGTGAGGCTTGGTTCGTGCCATTCCCTTGGTTGAGTGCGGCGATCCTTTTCCCGATCGCCGCCGCACTGGTGATTCCTTTCATTCCGGATGCAGGCGACGGCAAGCGGGTGCGCTGGTATGCCCTGGGTGTGACCCTCACCACCTTCCTGCTGACGGTCGGGGGCTACCTCAATGGCTATGACCCGGCTGTTGAGGGCCTGCAGCTGGTTGAGCGGGTTTCCTGGCTGCCCAAGCTGGGGCTGGCCTGGTCCGTGGGGGCCGACGGCATCTCGATGCCCCTGATCCTGCTGACCAGCTTCATCACCTCCCTGGCGGCCCTGGCGGCCTGGCCGGTGACCTTCAAGCCCAAACTCTTCTATTTTCTGCTGCTGGCCATGGATGGCGGCCAGATCGCGGTGTTCGCCGTGCAGGACATGCTGCTCTTCTTTCTGGCCTGGGAGCTGGAGCTGCTGCCGGTGTATCTGCTGCTGGCGATCTGGGGCGGCAAGAAGCGCCAGTACGCCGCCACCAAGTTCATCCTCTACACGGCAGGCAGCTCCCTGTTCATCTTGGTGGTGGGCCTGGCCATGGCCTTCTACGGCGGTGGCGCCCCCACCTTTGAGTACACGGACCTGATGGCCAAGGACTTCTCCACGAAGTTCCAGCTCTTCGCCTACGCAGGCCTGCTGATCGCCTTTGGGGTGAAGCTGCCGATCGTTCCCCTGCATACCTGGCTGCCCGATGCCCACGGCGAGGCCACGGCTCCGGTGCACATGCTGCTGGCCGGCATCCTGCTGAAGATGGGCGGCTACGCCCTGCTGCGCTTCAACGTGCAGCTGCTTCCGGAAGGCCATGCCCAATTCGCGCCGCTGCTGGTGGTGCTGGGGGTCGTCAACATCATCTACGCGGCGCTCACCTCCTTTGCCCAGCGCAATCTCAAGCGCAAGATCGCCTACAGCTCGATCAGCCACATGGGCTTTGTGCTCATTGGCATTGGCAGTTTCAGTGCCCTCGGCACCAGCGGCGCCATGTTGCAGATGATCAGCCACGGCCTGATCGGCGCCAGCCTGTTCTTCCTGGTGGGCGCCACCTATGACCGCACCCACACCCTCCAGCTCGATGAGATGGGCGGCGTGGGCCAGTCCATGCGAAAAATGTTTGCGCTCTGGACCATCTGCTGCCTGGCTTCCCTGGCGCTGCCGGGCCTGAGCGGCTTTGTATCCGAGCTGATGGTGTTCACGGGCTTCGT
>NZ_JAGQCR010000030.1:0-19871 GCF_024346295.1 Cyanobium sp. BA20m-14 | reverse complement strand
TTCCACCAGCACCCGCAACTTCAACAACCGCCTGGGCAACGGCGCCCAGGTGTACCTGGGCAGCGCCGAACTAGCGGCGGTGTGCGCCCAGCTGGGGCAGATTCCTTCGAGGGTCGAATACCTGAAGATCGCCGCCGAAAAGATCGATCCCAACGGCGCCGAGCTCTACCGCTACCTCAACTTCGATCAAATCGAAGGATTTGGCGACAGTGGCCGAGTGGTGAGCAGCGAAGAGGAGTCCAGGGTGCTCGCGGGTGTGTGAGGGATTCGGCCTTTCTACATGCCTAGGTTAAAAAACCCTTCAAAAGGACTGCGGTCCTTTACCTGAAGCTCAGTTTCATCAACCACAAGCGGAAAGCCACACCTACGCTCAAACTGAAAAGCCATTGCATCACCAGCAGTTCGAAGAAGATCATTGGATAGACCCTCCACCATCCTGTATTGCTTTTGCGCTCCTGCGCATAGTCCTTGTCGAGTCGCATGCTAGACGCCTGACATTGATTCAGCTGAGAGAATTCAAAAGAACAGGCTTGTTATTTTTAAGTTTCGAAACTCACCGCTGCCCGCCCGAGAAGCCCAGCCGATCTAAGGCAAACATGCAGCCTACTAGTTATATTATAGGCGACTTTCTGCCTTAGCCGGATTATATCACACTTTTCAAGAGACTATTATGGTTTTTGATAAAATTCCATTCTTTTATTAACCGCCTTGATTGAAAACATTTTTTCTACTGTTATCCTGCCCGCCATGCCAATTCTCCTTCTCAAAGCAACGTCAGAATAAAGAATTTGAATAATTTCCTGAGCCTCGTGGCTCGTTTTAAATAAATAGCCATTTTCACCATGTCGGATGTGCTCTGCGTAGCCACCATAGTAGAAAAAAACTACAGGGACACCCGAAGCCATTGCCTCAAATACAACGCGACCAAATGTTTCCACATGAGTGCCACTACGATAGTAAAAAACGTCCAGCTGATTCATAAATCGTTCAGCCGGCATTGCGCCTTCTTGCGTCAATAATAAGTTTCCATGCTTAGGGAGCTGATCCCTTAGAAAACTACCTCCCTGTATAAAAATTTTGTATCCTAGGCCGAGCCACTTCTTATAGAGTTCTACATCCTCTATGTTGTGCTTCTGATAGTCGTCTCGGCTTAGTCGGCCAATAGTAAATACACCGGTTTCATTCCTCGCGCGAACCGTAAATCTAGAAATATCAATTGGCGAGGGGTGTATGACTCCATTTATATTTAATATTTTTGATTGAAAGTTAGAAATCAAGACCACTTCAGATTTTGGCCATCTTAACCAAAATGGATGCTTTTTAATCAAATCTGCAATTCGAGGATGAAAGGTATTAAAAACATAAATGAGTCGTATTGGCTTAACAAGAAATAGCGTCCAATACTTATTCCTCCAATGTGCACAAAGGAATATATACACACCCCCTCTTGGAATTGAACAATTGATCAATGATATCCTTTTAATTGGATAGGAGCTCAGAAGGTCCCTTGACGCCCTGGAAGATGTTGCCCATAAATATACATTACCATGTTTTTTAAGAAGTGAATAAAACGCAAGGGTTTCTCGCTCGCTGCCACCATATGGATTCATAAATCCATTAAAAAGATGAATGTCTTCCAATTCAATACCCTAATGTATTTAGAGAGCCGGCCTGAATAATGCCAAAGTTCAGCAACAGGCAGGGCTTAATGCATTGACCGCGTTCTTCTAGGCCCGCGTGCAGGATCTGATTTTAGACCCAATCTCAATCATGAAGAGGATGACTAGCAAAGTACGCATGCTTGCATCCCTCCAACCATGCCCCTGAGTGAAAGGGAAGCAGCTTGAGGTGGCTAAACTGAGAGTTGGTGGCAACTTGCCCGCTCGAGGCGGGGGATGCTCGAAGTATCATACCTCTACAAAAAAACATCTGCAGGCCTATATGCCAACAACAGAACCCATCTGATTCACGGGGTGGCCAAAGGAATCATCTGCCTTCCATGTCGGCGGTAGATATGGAAGCAACTATCAGTAGTAAGAAGTAATGGTAAGTCGGTGATCTCAGCCAACCGAATCAAAGCAGCGTCAGCAAGAGAAGCGGGCACATTCTCGTAGCGCTTGAAAAGTGAACTCACGGAGCCAATCTGGTCCTGGAGCACGAAAGGCAATTGCACAACCCCTCGCTCAATGAACTGCAGCGCCAATGAAGGATCAAATCCAGAACGCTTCAGCAAAAAACAGGTTTCCGCAACGACAGCCTCACAGCTAAGCAGTGGGGGCTGGTAAAGCCGAAACTGTTCGACAGCCCAGTTGTGATGGGTGTCGCTGCGACTCAACAGGGCAACCCAGGGGCCTGTATCCAGCAGCACCGCCATAATCAATTTGCACCGAATTCTGAGAGATAAGCAGGGTTGGATGACAGATCAGCTGGTCCATCTTCACAACAGCCAACAAGATCGGCCACCAGATCACCTGCGGATTGTGTAGCTGAGCCCTCCACGTCTTGCCGTGAGGGCTGGAGGAAGGCAGTCAATGCTCGTCGAACCAACTCAGACTTGCTCAGCCGACGACGCTGAGCCTGATCTGTGAGCTGGGCATCAAGGGCTTCGGTCAACTTGAGTGAAATCACAGCCATGGCAAACACCCAGCCGGAACACATTCATCTTACCAAGTGCCAAACGGTATTACGACCATCGATGGACCGCCTCTCTCGGAATTGGCCTGCAGGATCTGCTTATTCCAAGAGCAGCGGCCTCCACCAAGGAGCATTTCCGCTCTGCTCTTCCCGATCCTTCGAACGCTGGCCTTGAGTGGCAGGTAGTGAGATACGGCATCAAAGCTGACTCGTCGCCGGCCTGTCCACTCCAATGGCTTGTTCGAAGGTGTCGCTTCCTCACGGGCAGCCATTCCGAACGTTTGCCGCACCAGCAGTGCTCAAGACGCCTCCGCGTCAAGTCTCCCACTGGCGCTCAACCTCAGGCCAAGAGCCGAGACAACCTTCAGAAGGGAGCGTTCGCCGCCTTCTGGAACTTACCGGTGACGTCACCGGATAGGTTGATGTTGTCGGGATCGAGAACCATCACAGGCAATCCTGGAGCGAGTTCAAACTTGCGCAGGTCTGCCCAAATCACGTTGGGAGATGTCGTCAATTCGAAGAAATAGCGCTTGTCGGTCAAGTTCATCGCGGTGCGGTACTCGGTGTTGTAAGTGCCGAAGTCCTTGTAGGGAGCGCCGAACGGCACCGAGACGTTGCGTGCGATGGCGAGCACCGAGGCCACCGCTTCTCGCTCGGTCTTCGGCTTCGGCAGCATGGCGGCGTAGTATGCCGCACGCTGAAAGCGATCGGTGGCATTGACGTTGCCGGGGAGCGGCATGTCGCTGCTCGGTTTTGAGAAGTCCTGCTTCTTGAGCAAGACTAGTTGTTGATCATAAGTCGGGTCGTTGGTCATAATCCGGTACTCAGGGCCGTGATGCACGACCTTCTTGCCGTTGACGAACTCGATGATCGCGGAATCGCCGTTCGCGTCCTCGATCGCCAGGTGAACGGTGGCCTTGTGGCCATTCGTTTCCACCATCACCACCTGGACTTTATCGAGCAAGGCGAGGGCTTCGGTCACGGTGGCCGCCTTGTCGAGCAGTAACTGCGACCACAGTCCCGCATGCAGGCCGGGCTTGGCCGGATTGCGGGGTCCGAAGTCCGTCTCGCTGAGGTACAGCATGTGCACGCCCAGCCCACGCTCGTTGAAACCGTCCGCGGTGCCGATCCCGTAAACAGTGGTCACCATGCTGCCGTACTTCGAGGTCCAGCGGGCCTGGTTGTCCTTCACGATCACCTGGCCATCGGCGATCCCACCGTCGCGCTTCATCCCGCGAGGCAGCACGGTGAGCACGGGCTGCGTGGACTCCGGCCAGTCCATCGTGCGGCCGGAGATCACCGCGAGCCCGTTATCGTTCCAAAGGATGCGGGAGCACAAGGTGGTTCTCATCTACAGGTAGTAGACTATACGAACAAAGTCGTTCTTAATCCGCAACTCCGACACATCGGCCCCAACGTGATTCTTGCCGTCAGAATTGCCGCTCATTAGGCGCTCGTTCCTGCCCTGAACCTTCGCCCTGTTTGGCGGGCTTCAACCATTCCTCAACTGTAGCCTCCTGGCTACGAAAGCACAACGGTGCCTTGCTGCCTCCCATCAAGGACCGCACATCCTTCGAACGCTGCCACTAAGTTGCAGGCAAGCACTTTAAATCGCAAGCAGAGAATCGATGGAAGCCAGTCCACTTGAGGGGCTTGATCCGTTCCTGTATGCCGTGACACTTCTCTGGAGTGCGTCTTGAGAAAGCTCATTGAGGCTCTTTCCCTGTGCATCCGCAGTCATCGCCAATTTTTCGTGAAGTTCCGGTGGAATCCGAAGATTGAATTTGCCAGAATAGTGTCTGCGGGGCTCTATTCCCTGCTCCTTACAGACCTCAAGAAAGACGTGCAATGACTTTGTGAACTCTCGGCGGAGCTCATCCGGATTAGTTCCATAGAAGTCCGCACCTCCAGACAGTCCAAGAATTTCCCCGCGAAACTGATCCGTCACCTCGTCATACTCAATTTTGGCGTGGTAGCCATCCACATTCATAAGATTCATGATGTCACTCCGTGTTCTTCAAGCCATTTGCGGATTGAAGCAATAGCACCCTTGTCTGTATCTGGCGAGGGATGGGGTCTGCTGAAGACCCTTACTTCGCCAAGCGGAAAGTTTTCAGGATGGCGTATTGACTCAACAGACAAGTCAACATCAAGATCAGGCCAATAGAGATGGTCGGCCGTCGGTCGCAGGACGTTGAGGATCTGCTGAATCGTAGCTTCCTTTAACCAGAGAGCCTCGGAATAGGGAAGCGCAAGCTCCTCATCATCAATAAGCATCCAGACGCAATATCTGGACAAATTCGTGACTTCAGTTCCCAAAGTGATTGCTCCAGGCATCGGTGATCTCTTATTGGCGGGACTCTCCTATGCGCTCTGCGTCTTTAATCTTTGACGAGCCTAGCCCGATGTTGCGAACAAGTTGAATGCTTGGTCTGAGCCAGCACTTCGCCTCACCATCTGGGTGACTGACATGAATGTGCATACTGCTTTCCTCTCGGGAGAAGAAGAAAAACCTGCTGAAGGGCCTCCATGTATCGCTGGATCAGGCCACCCGGCCGCTCAGCCTCCAGACTGACCACTTCCGGCCAGACCCCCCCACCTGAACCAGGAAACCCTGCTGTTTGAACCCGCCCAACCGGTAGCGGGAGCTTTGCGTGCCGTGCTGGCCTTCCCCAGCACTTACACCGTGGGCATCACCAGCCTGGGCTACCAGGTGGTGTGGGCCAGCCTGGCCCAGCGGGCCGATGTAGATGTGCGGCGCCTATTCACCGACCAGGGCGATCCAGCGCATCGCCACTGCGACCTGTTCGGGCTATCGCTGAGCTGGGAGCTGGATGGGCCGGTACTGCTGGATCTGCTCGAGCAGCAGCGCATCCCGATCTGGGCGGCCGACCGCGGCGACGCTGACCCGATCGTGTTCGGCGGCGGTCCTGTGCTCACCGCCAACCCCGAGCCCCTGGCGCCCTTTTTTGATGTGGTGCTGCTGGGCGATGGCGAGCTGTTGCTGCCCGCCTTCATCGATGCCCTGCAGCAGCACCGCGGCGCCCCGCGGACCGAGCGGCTACTCCAGCTGGCCCAGCTGCCGGGGGTGTACGTACCGAGCCTCTATGCCCCCCGCTACTCCAGCGATGGCCAGCTGCTGGCAGTGGAGCCCAACCAAGCCGGCGTCCCCGCCACCGTGGCAAAACAAACCTGGCGCGGCAACACTTTGAGCCATTCGGCGGTGATCACCCCGGAGGCGGCCTGGCCCTCGATTCACATGGTGGAGGTAGTGCGCAGCTGTCCGGAGCTGTGCCGCTTCTGCCTGGCCAGCTACCTCACCCTGCCCTTTCGCACCCCCAGCCTTGAAGACGGCCTGATCCCGGCGGTGGAAAAGGGCCTGGCCGTCACCCAACGGCTGGGATTACTGGGGGCCTCGGTGACCCAGCACCCCCAATTTGCCGACCTGCTGGCCTGGCTCGATCAGGATCGCTTCGAGGGCACCCGGGTGAGCGTGAGCTCAGTGCGGGCCGCCACCGTGACCCCCGAACTAGGCCGGATCCTGGCCAAACGGGGCAGCAAATCGCTCACGATCGCCATCGAGAGCGGCAGCGAACGCATGCGCCAGGTGGTGAACAAGAAACTCAGCAGCGAGGAGATCTACTCAGCAGCCCGCTATGCCAAAGAAGGTGGCCTCACGAGTCTGAAGCTCTACGGCATGGTGGGCCTCCCCATCGAAGGAGACGCCGATGTGGAGGCCACCGCCGCCCTGCTGCTGGATCTGAAAAAGGCCACCCCAGGGCTGCGGCTGAGCCTGGGGGTGAGCACCTTTGTACCCAAGGCCCACACACCATTCCAATGGCAGGGGGTGCGCCCGGAAGCGGAAAAACGCCTGAAGCTGCTGGCCAAACGCCTCAAGCCCAAGGGCATCGAGCTGCGCCCCGAGAGCTATGGCTGGAGCGTGATCCAGGCGCTGCTGTCGCGCAGCGACCGCCGCCTAGCGCCAGTGATCGCCGCCGCCCGTGGCCGCCACGACAGCCTGGGGGGCTGGAAGCAGGCCTATCGGGGGGTGCGGGAGCAAACCTCCGGCCCCGAAACCCCGCCCCCCTGGGAGGAGGTGATCCATGCCAGCTGGAGCCCGGGGCGCGTGCTGCCCTGGGAGCACCTGGAGGGCCCCCTCCCCAAAGCAACGCTCGCCCAGCACCAGGCTGGGGCCCTCACTCAAACACCGCCGTGCGACCCCGATAGACCATCACCTGGCGCCTGAGGTGCAGCCTCACGGCCCTGGCCAGGGCGAGCCGTTCGCAATCACGACCCATCCGAATCAGATCTGCGACCTCATCACGGTGACCCACCGCCACGGTGGACTGGGCAATGATCGGGCCGCCATCGAGCTCCTCGGTGACGTAGTGGGCCGTGGCGCCGATCAGCTTCACGCCCCGCTCCCAGGCCCGGTGATAGGGCTGGGCCCCTTGAAAGGCCGGCAAGAATGAATGGTGGATGTTGATCACCCGGTGGAAGGCATCGGGGGAATCGAACGTCGCCAGAAAACGGGGCGTCAGCACCTGCATGTACTTGGCCAGGATCACCAGCTCGATCTGATGCTCCGCCAGCAACTCGAGCTGGCGGGCCTCCCCTTCCTCTCGGTTGGCCGCTGAAACCGGCAGGTAGGCAAAGCTCGCCCCGAATTGGGCCGCAATCGGCTCCAGATCGGCATGGTTAGCGATCACCAGCGGCACCCGCATCGGCAGCTCGCCGCTGCGCACGCGCCAAAGCAGATCGAGCAGGGCGTGGTCTTGCTTGCTGACAAAGATCGCCACCACCGGGCGGTAATCCGAGAAATTCACCCTGTAGGCGCCGTCCAGGCGCTCAGCCAGGGCTCGGGCCGTGGGGCAGATCGCCTCCCGCGGCAGCCCAAAACCCTCCAGCTGCCATTCAATGCGGCTCAAAAAGAGGCCGGCGCCCTGATCGCTGTGGTGGTCGGCGTGCACGATGTTGCCGCCGTTGGCGGCCACCCAACCGGAAAGCTCCCGCACCAGCCCCGGCTGGTCTGGGCAGATCATCTGCAGGATGGCGGTGGGGGCAGACATGGCGCTGGCTCCTTCAACTGCAGAAGTAGCACTCAAGGCACCGGCAGGATGCAGATTGCAAGCGACTACAGACCCTTCTAGGGGGCCGGCCAACCCCGATACACTCAGGCCCACGAACCCCTGGCCTTGGCGACTGCAATGGTTTTTGCACAGATACCCGCCGCGATACCAGCCCTAATCCGTGCCCTGGCCCAGCAGCTGCGCCGGCTGGCCGCCCTTGGCCTGGCCCTGGCGCTCTGCCTGGGCCTGGCCGCCTGTGACGGCAGCCAGGGCAAGAAGCCCCCGAGCATCAGCCCAGAGGACCTGGCCCTGATCGAGCGGCAGGCGGAGGGCTTCCTGGCAGCCCGCAACCGCCTGCCCGAGTTGGCCGCCCTCGTAAATGATCGCAACTGGGTCTTCACCGCCAACTTGATCCACGGCCCGATGCAGGAAGTGGGCCGGGAAATGAGCTACATCAACCAAAGGCTGCTGCCCGCCGACCGCCCCGAGGCCGAGAAGCGCGCCACCGCCCTGAAAACAGCCTTTGCCCAACTCGATGAAGCCGCCAAGCTCCAGGACGGCGACAAGTTGCGCAAGGCCTACATCAAGGTGGCCAGTGGCTTCGGCCTCTACGCCCAGGTGCTGCCTGCCCAGGTGCAGCAAGACCTGAAACAGGCCTGATCCAGCCAAGCCCCAGGGCCACCAGACCGCGCTCGGTGATTGTGATCGGCGCGGGGCTGGTGGGCCGTTCCTGCGCCTGGCTGCTCCAGGGCCGTGGCCACCAGGTGCAGCTGCTCGATCCCTGTCTGAACGGGGCCCCCGATCCAACAGCAGGCAGCTGGGCCGCCCTTGGGGTTGTGATGGCCCACGTATTCCAGCGCAGCAGTGGCCGGGCCTGGCGGCTGCGCCAGCGCAGCCTGCACCTCTGGGGCCGCTGGCGCCAGGAGCTGGGGGAGCAGGGCTGGCCGCTGGCGTGGCAGCATGGTCTCCTGATTCTGGCCAGCAGCCCCACCGACCTGGAGCGCCAGCAGCGGCTCCATTCCGAGCGCCAACGCCAGGCCATCCCGCTGGAGATCTGGAGCCGTCAGCGGCTCGCCGAACTGAGCCCAGCCCTGCCGGATGGGGCCGTCAGCGGGCTCTATTCCCCCGCAGACGGCCAACTGGATCCTGGCCCGGCCCTACAGGCGCTGCTGGCAGATGGGCGGCGGCTCGGAATCCAAACCTGCGGGGAGGCAGCCGCAAGGCTGGAGCGCCGATCCGGCCAGTGGACGGTGCACACCCAAGCCGGCCAGGCCCTGCAGGCCGAAGCAGTGGTGCTCTCGGCAGGGGTGGCCAGCGCCGGCCTGCTGGAACCGCTCGATCACTTCCTGCCCCTGGAGCCGGTGCTAGGCCAGGCCCTCGAACTCGAGCTTCCCCCCGGCACCCACTGGGGCCCCAGCCCGGCCTGGCCCGGCGCCGTGGTGTGGCAAGGGATGAACCTGGTGCCACGCCCCCCCAGCCAAGCCCAGGGCGAGCGGCTGTGGCTGGGGGCAACCCTGGAACCGGGCTGCCGGGCCGATCCAGACGCCCTGGCCGCCCTGCGGGAACTAGGCGGCGCAGCGCCCACCTGGCTGCGGCAGGCCCAGCTGGTCAGGCACTGGCAGGGCCACCGGCCCCACCCGATCGGTCGCCCGGCCCCCTTGCTGGAACAGCTGGAACCCGCTCTGGTGCTGGCCAGCGGCCACTACCGCAACGGCCTGCTGCTGGCGCCAGCGACGGCGGAGTGGGTGGCGCAGCAGCTGGAGGCCCCTTCTTAATCAAGCCCTAACCTGCCCCTTATGGCCCCCATCCGTTTTAGTTCACGCGCAATGGTGGGGGCAGCCCTAGGATTGGTTGACCTCAGCGGTTGCGGCGTATCCCCCGGCGGGGGGGCCAGCCAATTCCTGCAGGCAGCAGGAGCAAGCTTTCCGGCGGGGCTCTACCAGCGCTGGTTTGCAGACCTGGCCGCCAAGAAACGGATCCGGGTCAATTACCAGTCGGTGGGTTCCGGCGCCGGCGTGCGCCAGTTTGAAGCAGGCACGGTGGATTTTGCCGCCAGTGACAAACCTCTAGATGCGGGCGAGGCCGCAAAGGTCAAGCGGGGCGTGGTTCAACTTCCCCTCACCGCAGGCGCCATCGCCGTTGCCTACAACCTGCCCGGCTGCAGCCTCAAGCTCAGCCAGGCCCAACTGGTGCGGATCTTCGAGGGCAAGATCACCAACTTCCAGGAGCTCGGCTGCGCCAACCAACCAATCCAGGTGGTGGTGCGCTCCGATGGCTCCGGCACCACCTACAACTTCACCAATTCCCTGGCCGCCTTCAGCCCCAGCTGGAAGAACGGGCCCGGCGTCGGCAAATCGGTGAATTGGCCCACCGGCGTGGGGGCCAAGGGCAACGAGGGAGTCGCCGCCACCATGCTGCAAACCAAGGGCAGCATCGGCTACGTGGAAGCGGCCTATGTGCGGGGCGTGCTGCAAGCCGCCGCCATCGCAAACCGCAGCGGCAGCTTTGCCCTACCCGATGCTGCCGCTGCCAGCCAGGCCCTGGCCACAATCGACCTTGGAGCCGATCTCACCGGCAGCGATCCGAATCCCAGCGCCGGCTACCCGATCGTTACCTTCACCTGGGTGCTGCTCTACAGGAGCGGCAACGGCGCAAAACTTGCCGCCCTTCAGCGCACGATCAATTACGCCCTCAGCGATGGCGCCCAGCGCCAGGCCCCTGGGCTCGGCTACATCCCACTACCAGCGGGCGTTGTCACCAAGGCGAAGGCAGCCCTGGCCGGCGTGGGAGCCTGAGGCCAGGCTCCCACTTCATCAAGCCCTAGGGCCCTATTTGCTCTCGGTGAACTCGGCGTCGATCACGTCGTCACTGGCCGCGCCGCTGGCCCCATCGCTGGCGGCAGCGTTGCCGTTGCCACTAGGGGTGGCTCCGGCCGCGCCGGCCTGCTGGTAGACGGCGGCACCGGCGGCATAGAGGGCCTGTTGCAGGGTTTCGAGTTCCGACTTCATGGTGTCGAAATCGTCCTTGGCAATGGCCTCCTTGAGCTTGGTGGAGGAAGCCTCCACCTTGGCCTTGTCCTCGGCACCCACCTTGTCGCCCAGCTCGCCAAGTTGCTTTTCGGCCTGGTAAACGAGGGTTTCGGCCTGGTTCTTGGTGTCGATACGCTCGCGCTTCTCCTTGTCGACGCTGGCGTTGGTTTCCGCATCCTTCACCATCTTCTCCACCTCGTTTTCACTGAGGGTGGAAGCGCCGGTGATCGAGATGCTCTGCTCCTTGCCGCTGCCCTTGTCCTTGGCGGTGACGCTGAGGATGCCGTTGGCGTCGATGTCGAAGGTGACTTCGATCTGGGGCACACCCCGGGGAGCAGGCGGGATGCCGTCGAGGCGGAAGGTGCCGAGCGACTTGTTGTCGCTGGCCATCTCGCGCTCGCCCTGGAGCACGTGGATCTCCACGTTGGTCTGGCCGTCCACCGCCGTGGAGTAGGTCTCCGACTTCTTGGTGGGGATAGTGGTGTTGCGGGTGATCATCTTGGTCATCACCCCACCGAGGGTTTCCACCCCCAGGGAGAGCGGTGTGACATCCAGCAGCAGGATGTCCTTCACCTCACCGGCCAGGACGCCACCCTGGATGGCTGCTCCCACGGCCACTACCTCGTCAGGGTTGACAGTCTGGTTGGGGTCCTTGCCGGTGACCCGCTTGACCAGCTCCAACACCGCGGGGATGCGGGTGGAACCGCCCACCATCACGATCTCATCGAGTTCGGCCGACTTGAGCTTGGCGTCCTTGAGGGCCTGCTCCACCGGCACCCTGCAGCGATCAATCAGCTTGGAGGCCAGCTCTTCAAACTTGGCGCGGGTGAGGTTGAGGTCGAGGTGCTTGGGGCCCTCGGGAGTGGCGGTGATGAACGGCAGGTTGATCTCGCTCTGGGTGGCACTGGAGAGCTCGATCTTGGCCTTCTCGGCAGCCTCGGTGAGGCGCTGCAGGGCCTGCTTGTCCTGGCGCAGGTCAATGCCCTCATTGGCCTTGAAACTGTCAGCCAGATAGTCGACGATCACCTTGTCGAAGTCATCGCCGCCCAGGTGGGTGTCACCGGAGGTGGAGAGCACTTCGAACACGCCATCCCCCACTTCCAGCACCGACACGTCGAAGGTGCCGCCGCCCAGGTCGAACACCAGGATGCGCTCATTGCTCTTGCGGTCGAGGCCGTAGGCCAGGGCCGCCGCGGTGGGCTCGTTGATGATGCGCAGCACCTCGAGGCCGGCGATCTTGCCGGCATCCTTGGTGGCCTGGCGCTGGGAGTCGTTGAAATAGGCGGGAACGGTGATCACCGCCTGGGTGACGGTTTCACCGAGGTATTTGCCGGCGTCTTCCGCCAGCTTGCGCAGCACCTGGGCACTCACCTCCTCGGGGGCGAACTGCTTGTTCAGCACCGGGCACTTCACCTTGACGTTAGAGCCCGCCTTCTCGACGCCATAGCTCACTTCCTTCGACTCTTCGTTGACCTCGTCGACCCGACGGCCGATGAAGCGCTTGACCGAATAGAAAGTGTTCTCGGGATTCATCACCGCCTGGCGCTTGGCGATCTGGCCCACCAACTGATCTTGGTTTTTGGTGTAGGCCACCACGGAAGGGGTCGTGCGGAACCCTTCGGCGTTGGCTATCACAGTTGGCTTGCCGCCCTCCATCACGGCGACACAGCTATTCGTAGTGCCGAGGTCAATACCAACAACCTTGCCCATGGATTCCCACCTCCTTGCGGTGAATGAAACGATCTGGAAACATCTTCAGCAACCAGGGCCTTTCCAGGCGAGGGGTGGTTCCCGAACAGGCCCAAGCACCGCCCCTTTCGCCATGACCCCATCGATTTCCGGACACACTGCCCTGGCTGGGGTTCTGGGGAACCCGGTGCACCATTCCCTCTCGCCGGCCATGCAGAACGCCGCCCTGGCGGAGCTGGGCCTCGACTGGGTGTACCTGGCCCTGCCCGCCGCCGCCGACCAGCTGGAGGCAGTGTTGCGGGGGCTGGAAGCCGTCGATTGCCGCGGCCTCAACGTCACCCTGCCCCACAAGCAAGCCGTTGCCGGGCTGTGCCGCACCCTCTCACCCCTGGCCGAGCGGCTGGGCGCGGTGAACACCCTGGTGCGCGATCCGCAGGGGGGCTGGCGGGGCGACAACACCGATGTGGCTGGTTTCCTGGCTCCCCTGCGTGCCGGCGGGCGCAACTGGCAGGGCAAGCGAGCCGTGGTGCTGGGCTGCGGCGGCAGTGCCCGGGCCGTGGTGGCCGCCCTGGTGGAGCTGGGTTGCGGCAGCATTGAGGTGGCTGGCCGCAACGCCGCCAGGCAGCAGGCCCTGCTGGCCAGCTGTCGCAGCTGGGCACCCCAGCTCGAGGCGCTCACCTGGCAAACCCAAAGCACCCAGCCCTGCCAAAGCACCGGACTGGAGGGCGCGCTGGCCGAGGCCAGCCTGGTGGTCAACACCACTCCGGTGGGCATGGCCTCCGCCAGCGACCCAGGGGCCGCCAGTCGCTGCCCACTCAGCCCCGTCGAGCTGGAGTCGCTGCAGCCGCAAACCTGCATCTACGACCTGATCTACACCCCCCGACCCACGGCCCTGCTCGCGGCCGCTGCCGCCCGGGGCTGCGAAGCCCTGGACGGCCTGGAGATGCTGGTGCAACAGGGGGCCGCCGCCCTGCGCCAGTGGAGCGGTATCGACGCCGTGCCGGTGGCGGCGATGCGGGCCGCGGCCCTGGCCCAACTCTCCCCGCCAGACAACGGCCCTTAGCCTTGGCGAATCCGGCACTATCGAGGCCATGCAGGCTCCCCCGATCTGGCAAAGGCTGCTGGCAGCCCTGGCCTACCTGCTGCCCTGGAGCGACGCCTTCCCCTTCGGCCGCAACCTGTTTGGCCTGTTCCCGGCCCTGCAGTGGCTGGGGGTGCCGATCCTGCCCATCGCCCTGCTGGAGCAGGCGGTGCCCTTTGGCGGCCTAGTGCTGTTCTTGGTGCTGTTCCTGGCGGTGGTGCGCAACAGCAGGGTGCCCTACCTGATCCGCTTCAACGTGCTCCAGGCGATCCTGGTGGACATCGTGATAGTGCTGATCAGCCTGGCCTTTCAGGTGCTCCAGCTCAATTCCCTCGACTTCATCGGCAAGACCCTCAGCAACACGGTCTTCTTAGGCGCCCTGGTGCTGGTTTCCTTCGCGGTGGTTCAAAACCTGCGGGGCAAGGAGGCCGACATTCCCAGCCTGTCTGAGGCGGTGCGAATGCAGCTGTAGGGTGTTGGATCCGTCGCCGGTGGGCCCCAGCCTGCTGGCCGCTGCCCCAAGCCCTGAGGCGCCAACTCCAAGCGACCATGACGCAGCCCTATTACGAGACCATGTACATCCTTCGCCCGGACATTCCGGAGGAAGAGGTGGAGAGCCATGTCACCAAGTACCGCGATCTGGTCACCGAATCCGGCGGCGAGGTGCTGGATTGCCAGATGCGCGGCAAGCGCCGGCTCGCCTACACGATCGCCAAGCACCGCGAAGGCATCTACGTCCAGCTCAACCACAATGGCGACGGCCAACAGGTGGGCCCACTCGAGCGGGCGATGCGGCTCTCCGAGGACGTGATTCGCTATCTCACCGTCAAGCAGGATGGGCCCATGCCCGCTCCCCGCACCCTGCCAGGGGCCGCCAGCGAAGCTGTCCCGATAGAACCGGCAGCAGTGTGATTCGGCCCGGGATCTGGCCCAGCTTGTAATGCTTGCCGCGCAAGCGTAACCTCGGGCCATGGAGCCGGATCCCAGCCAAATCGAACCGGATACGCTGGGGCTATCTGCCCAGCAACTGGAGCGGGAGCTGGCCAGAACCCGGGAGGAGCTGCAGGCGATGCAGGCCCTGCTCGAAGACCTCCCCAGCGTTTTTGAGAACAAATTCCGGCAGCGGCTGCAGCCCCTGCTCGAGCAGCAACAGCGACTGCTCAGCGAAAACACTGTGCTGCGTCAACACCTGCATCAACTCCAACCTGGCGTCGGCGCGGCTCCCCACCAACCAGTGCTGCTGCCGCAGCAACAGGAAAGACCCCGGCTGCGCCGGGCCCTGCGCCACGCCTTTGGACTGGCTGACCACAGCCAACTTGACCAGAGCCAGCCTGACCAGAGAAGTGCTGACTAGCGCCGGCGGGCAGCCCAGAGGCGGGTGGGCAGGCCCCACACATAGATGAAGCCCTCGGCAGCCCGGTGGTCGAACTGATCGCCGGCGTCGTAGGTGGCCATGGAGGGCACGTAGAGGCTGTCGCTGCTACTGCTGCGCCCCACCACGGTGGCGTTGCCCTTGTGAAGCCTAATCCGCACGGTGCCATTGACCGCGATCTGGGTCCGGTCGATGAAGCCATCGATGGCGTCCTTGAGCGGCCCATACCAGAGGCCCTGATACACCAGGTCGGCCCACTGCTGCTCGAGCTGGCGCTTGCTGCGCAGCACATCGGCCGCCAGGGTGAGGCTCTCGAGCTCCTGGTGGGCCTTGATCAGCAGCAGCAGCCCAGGGGTTTCGTAGATCTCCCGGCTCTTGATGCCCACAACCCGGTTCTCGATCATGTCGAGCCGGCCGAAGCCATGGCTGCCGGCCAGGGCGTTGGCGCGGCGGATCAGGTCCACCGGATCGAGGCGCACCCCATCGATGCTCACCGGGTTGCCCTGCTCAAAACCGATCTCCACCAGCTGGGCCTGATCCGGAGCCGCGTCCACACTCACGGTGAGGGCGTAGATCTCCTCGGGCGGCTCCACGTTGGGGTCTTCGAGGGAGCCGGCCTCGATCGAGCGGCCCAGCAGGTTGAGGTCGATCGAATAGGGCGACTTCTTGCTCACCGGCGAGGGGATGCCGCAGCGCTCGCCGTAGGCGATCGTTTCCTCCCGGCTCATGCCCCACTCCCGCGCCGGCGTGAGCACCTTGAGATCGGGGGCCAGGGCGCCGATGGTCACATCGAAACGCACCTGGTCGTTGCCCTTACCGGTGCAGCCGTGGGCCACCGCATCGGCCCCCAGTTCCCGGGCGATCTCCACCAGCCGGCGGGCAATCAGGGGCCTGGCCAGGGCCGTGCTGAGGGGATAGCGCCCCTCATAGAGAGCATTGGCCCGGATCGCCGGGAAGGCGAATTCGGTGATGAAGGGTTCGATCAGGTCAGTCACAATCGACTGGCTGGCGCCGGATTCGAGCGCCTTGCGGCGAATCGGCTCGAGCTCGTCCCCCTGGCCCAGGTCGGCGGCGAAGGTAATCACCTCCTCCACTCCCCATTCCTGCTTCAGATAGGGGATGCAGACGCTGGTGTCCACCCCGCCGGAATAGGCCAGCACCGCCTTCTTAGCCCGACCCATCCAGCCACTCCCGTGCTCAGTCGTTCGATTCTCCCCTGTCGGGGTCGGGCAGGGGCCAGTGGGTGAGCAACCACAGCCCCAGGGCCAGCGGCGGCAGAAGCACCAACAACCACACCAGGGCAGGTTGCAGGGGCAGGGGCGCCGGCCAGCGCTGACCCGCTGCAGCCAGCAGGGCACTGAGGGCCAGGGCCAGGCTCCAGAGGCGCGCCACTCCAGCCAGTTTCATGAATTCCATCCTTTACACCGCTATGGTGATGGATTGGACTTGTCAAGCGCAGCCCCCCTTCATGAGCAACCTGGCAACCAGTGGCAGTAGCCGGCTCGACAGCATCAACCCTTCGCTGACGCGCTACGGCCGCAGCGAGCCGGCACCGGTGCTGCCCCTGCGAGATGAGCCCGACCTGCTGAGCTGGCTGGAGAGCAGCGGGCGCCTGGTGGCTGACGAGGAAACCGCCAGCACCGACGTGAGCACGGTGGAAGAGGAGGAACTCTCGGCATTGATGGGTGAGAAAGAGGACTACAACAAGGACGACGAACAACAGGACGAAAACTGGGAAGACTGAAGTTGGTGGTGTCCCCAGGTTCCGGCAGTCAGCCCATGGCCTTACTGCTCGGCGGCATCCTGCTTCTGGCCTGTCTGTTGAGCGACTGGCACAGCCGCTCCCTTCAGCTCTCCGCGCCGCTGCTGCTGGCCGCCCTGGTCAGTGGGGGCGTAACCGCCTGGGGGGTGCCGCGGCTGCAGCGGCTCAAACTTGGCCAGGTGATCCGGGAAGATGGTCCCCAGGGCCACAGGAGCAAGGCTGGCACTCCCACCATGGGGGGCCTGCTGGTGGTGCCCGTGGGCGTCCTGGTGGGCGGCCTGATCGCACCAGGCGATCCGCGCCTGGTGGCGGTGGCGGCCGTCACCCTGGCCTTCATGGCCATCGGCGCCATTGACGACTGGCGCAGCCTCACCCGCCAGACCAACAAGGGCCTGAGCGCCCGGGCCAAGCTGCTGCTCCAGGCCCTTGCGGCCACTCTGTTTCTGATCTGGGCTGGCCTGGGCCAGTGGCTGGGCGGGGCCGACGCTGGGGACATCGCCCTGCCCCTGGGTTGGGTACTGCCGATCGGCTTGCTGATCTGGCCCCTGGGCCTGTTTGTCTTCATGGCCGAAAGCAACGCCACCAACCTCACCGATGGGCTCGACGGCCTGGCGGCAGGCTGTGGCGCCGTGGTGTTCACAGGCATGGGGCTGCAACTGATGCTGCGCGGCCACGGGGGCGATGCCTCCCTGGCGGGCTTCTGCGCCGCGATGGCCGGCTGCTGGCTGGGCTTTCTGGCCCACAACCGCCACCCGGCCCGGCTGTTCATGGGCGACACCGGTTCCCTGGCGATGGGGGCAGCCCTCAGTGCCGTGGCCCTGCTTGCCAACAGCCTCTGGCCACTGTTGCTGATGGGTGGGGTGTTCCTGGCGGAATCGCTGTCGGTGATCCTGCAGGTGTGGGTGTTCAAGGCCACCAAAGACCCAGCCACCGGCCAGGGCCGGCGCCTGTTCAAGATGGCCCCGCTGCACCACCACTTCGAGCTGGGGGGGCTGGGCGAGCAAACCGTCGTGATCCGTTTCTGGATCGCCAGCCTGCTACTGGTGGGACTGGGTTTGGTGCTGCTGCCCTGAACCCTGCCCCCTCCCCCGATCCCATGGCCTACTTCACCTGGAAGGACACCGGCCTCAGCTCAGACTGCGCCAGCCTCTCAGCCATGGCCGCCCGCTTTGAAGAGGCGGCGGGCCTAATGCGCCGCATGGCTGCCGAAGGTTTCCAGCTTGAACGGCACAGCGACGGCCAACACATCACCCACCCCGATCCCAGCGTATTTGAGGCCTACGGCTTCATCAACGAGGAATCCCCCGTGCGCCAGCTCACCCTGCTGAACTGAGCTGGCAAGGCCCAACCTGGGGATCAGTTGCGCCGCAGATAACCCACCACCCACACCACCACAAAGGCCAGGGAGGAAAGACCCAGGTAGATCAGGGCCCATTTCTGCAATGTGGCAATGTCCCAGCCAAACAGCAATCCATTGGCCGCGTCGCCGGCTGTGCTGAAACCCAACGGCCAACCCATCTGCGTGTCCCTGGATAGAAGTAAACCACTCTGATTGTGCCGGGTGCCAACCATCGTTGCGGCCCTCAGCGCCTGGTGGGCAAGGGATTTGGCCCTTATGGTGCATTCAGCAAAAGAAACCATGAGCCAGGTCCCACTCCGCCAGCGTCGCAGCGACGGCGACAGCCGCAGCGCGCCTGGGGTGACCGACCTGCGCAGCCGCCGCAAATCACCCCAACCGGCCAAGCCAACCGTGGCCTCCAAACGGCGCCGGCCGCCCCTGGTGCCCTTTGCCCTTGGAATTGCCCTGGGCTACGGCCTGGCTGGCCCACTGCCCCAGCTGGCCACGGGAGCCATGGCCGCCCTGCTGCATGGGCCCCAGCAGCTCAGCGGGCTGATCAACCCCTTCGCCTTCGCCAACCGTCGCATCCTGGTGATCGGCACCGACAAGGTCGGCGAAAACACCGATGTGATGTTCACGGTGCAGCTCAAGGACGGCACCACCCAGCTCACCCAGGTGCCCCGGGACACCTTCGTGGAGTCGAGCGAATTCGGCATCGTCAAGGCCAATGCCCTTTACGCCTTCGGCGGCATGGATGCTCTTAAGCAGGAAATCGCCAGCCTGCTGGACGCGCCGGTAGATCGCTATGTGCGGGTGAACCTGCGGGCGGTGGAGCACCTGGCGGCAGCCCTCGGTGGCGTCGAAGTGGATGTGCCCAAGCGGATGTACTACGTCGACAACGCCCAGAACCTCTACATCGACCTCTATCCGGGCCGCCAGGTGCTCAGGGGGGAGCAGCTCGAGGGTTTCCTGCGCTTCCGCCACGACGAACTGGGTGACCTGGGCCGAATGGAGCGGCAGAAACTCGTGCTCGCTGAGGTCTTTCGCAAGCTAGCCCAGCCAGCCACCCTGACCCGCCTGCCCGAGCTGCTCAAGGTTGCCGGCAACGACATCAAGACCGATCTCTCCCCTCTGGAGCTGGGCCAGCTGGTAACGGCCATGGCCAGCACCAAGCTCAGCACCGGCCAGTTACCCGGCCGGCTGTTCTGGCACAACGATCTGAGCTACTGGATGCCCGACGCCAATAGCGAATATGCCGGTATTGCCAGCCAGGAACCGGAACCCTGATCCGCCCTGGGTTCAACGAGACCCTGGGGGATATCAATACGTTTCAAAGAAAAGGGAGCTTATTTATGCTCCCAAAACGAGAATTTCCCCGATCAAAGGTCGGATCATTGAGAAAGAAAATTAAAGCATTCAGCGCCCCGCTGCTCCGGCTTGCCGGAGAAACCACCAGGTTCAGGCACATGGGCCATCAGCACGTCGGCAACGAAGCGATCCGATGACTCCTTGGAGTCCCAAATTGCCACAATCAACACACCACCATCGACTGCTCCAGCTGCGTGATGGAGCTGCCCCTTTGGCTAGCCACCTTTTGGATGAACAGCTGCGACTTCATCCCAATACTGCTGTTCCGTCGCACCTGGCCAGAAATGGGTAAGGATGTAAGCCATCAGCCAAAGAAAATAAGTACCGTCTCACAGTAGCCGTTTGGCCGGATGCTGCTCCAGCACCTGCTTGAGATACCTGCCCGTATGACTGGTGGGATGCTCTGCGACCTCCTCAGGAGTGCCACAAACCACGATCTCGCCCCCCTTGTCGCCCCCTTCTGGGCCCAGATCCACGATCCAGTCAGCACAGCGGATCACATCGAGGTTGTGCTCAATCACCAGGATC
>NZ_JAGQCR010000003.1:0-42098 GCF_024346295.1 Cyanobium sp. BA20m-14 | reverse complement strand
GCAGCTGGCGCTGGGCGGCCCAGGCCCGTTCGAACGGCACCGGACCCGTCGCTTCAAAAAGGATTGCATCGAGGTTGGGGGTTATCACAAGCCGTTCTTAGCGTTGGTGCACAAGAGCACCTGAGGCGGTTGCCATCTGATGAAACTGCTGATCCATGGCCGCAATCTTGACGTCACTCCCGCCATCCGGGAGTACACCGAAACCAAGCTGAGCCGAGCCATTCACCACTTTGAAGGCCTCGTCAAGGAGGCCGACGTCCACCTGTCGGTAGCCCGCAACCCCCGGGTGCCGCATCAAACGGTCGAAGTCACGATGTTTGCCAACGGCACCGTGATCCGTGCCCAGGAGCGCAGCGACAACCTCTACGCCAGCATCGACCTAGTAGCCAGCAAGCTCAGCCGCCAGCTGCACCGCTACAAGGACCGCATCCAGGAACAGAGCCAGGGGCCCGTGCACCGCTCGGCCCGCGACGAGGAGGCAGGCGCCGCCAATCTGCCGCCACCCGGCAGCACCCTGGTGGATGGCAAGGAGCCGGAACTTCCCAGCCCAGGCGTACGGCGCAAGTACTTCACCATGCCGCCGATGAGCCTCGATGACGCCCTGCACCAGCTGGAGCTGATCGATCACGATTTCTACGTATTCCGCGACTCAGCCAGCGGCCAGATCCAGGTGGCCTATCACCGCAACCACGGGGGGTTCGGCGTGATCCAGGCCAAGGAGGCATGAGGGCAGAACGACCCGACCTGGCCCCCCTGATCGACCATGCCCTGCTGGACCCCCACCAGGGCACAGCCGCAATCCTGAAGTGCTGCTCGGAAGCGCGCCACTTCGGCTTTGCCGGGGTGTGCGTCGCCTCCCGCTGGGTGGCCACCGCCAGGGACCAGCTGCCCCGGGAAGGGAAGGGCCCTACCCCCCAACTGATTGCGGTCGTGGGCTTCCCCTTTGGGGCCGTGCCGGCAGGGGTGAAGCAGGCTGAGGCTGAGGCCGCGGCGGCAGCGGGTGCCGACGAACTCGACGTGGTGCCCGATTTCGGTTCTTTGGCGGATCGCAGCAGCACACCGATCCACGACGAACTGGCGGCGATCTGCGAGCTGGGCCTGCCGGTGAAGGTGATCCTGGAGGTCGGGCGGCTCGATCCCGAGGCCCTGGCCCTGCTGGTGGAGATCAGCATCGATGCCGGCGCCCGCTTCCTCAAGACCGGCAGTGGTTTCGGGCCGCCGGTGACGGTGGAGCAGGTAGGGCAGCTGCGGGATTTGGCCAGGGGACGCGCGGCCATCAAGGCCTCCGGTGGCATCGCCAGCCTCGAGCAGGCCCTGGCCCTGGTGGAGGCCGGTGCCACCCGGTTGGGCACCAGCCGCGGCGTGGCCCTGGCCCAGGCGCTGCGGGGCTGATCCAGCCGTGCCGGAACAGAGCCTCGAAGGTTTGGCCCTGAGCTGTAAGCCCCTCGGCGAAAACGACCGCCTGCTCACCCTGCTGAGCGAAGACCAGGGCGTGATCCGGCTTGCGGTGCCCGGGGCGCGCAAACCCCGCAGCAGCCTGGCCGCCGCCGTCCCCCTGAGCCACCTGAAGTTGCTGGTGGGCGGGGGCAGCGGCCTGCGACGGGTGCGACAGCTGAAGGTGTTGCGTAGCTACAGCGGTTTGGCCCAGCAGCTGGAGGCCCTTGCCGCCGCCCAGGCCCTCAGCGAGCTCTGCCTGGCCCTGGTACCCGGCGATGCCCCGGCATCGGGAGTGCTGGCAGATCTGCTGATGCAGCTGGGCCGTCTAGATGCCCTGGTGCGGGAACGGGGCTGCGACCTCGAGGCCCTGGCCATTGCGGTGCAGGGCAGCGTCCACCTGCTTGCCCTCGGCGGCTATGCCCTGCCCCTGGGCCGCTGCGCCCGCAGTGGCGAGCCGCTCGAGCCCCCCGTGGGCAACTGGGACTGGCGCTGCAGCCTGATCCCCAGCGAGGGTCTGGTGATCGGCGCTGTCGCCGGCGCCCGGGTGGTGCTCAACGCCTCGGAGCTGGCACTGCTGCAGCGGCTGCTGCGGCCCAACCTGCCCCGCCGGCGCGATGGCGAACTGATGGGGCCCCTGGCGGTGTGGCTGCACCTGCTCGAGTTGGTGGAGCACTGGTGCCAAGAGCATCTGGGCCGCCGGCCCCGCGCCCTGAACATGCTGCGCTCCAGCCTCAGCGCCAGCCCTGCGCCATCATGGGATTGAGCGGAGGTGCGGGCAAAATTGAGCGGCAGTTCTCGCACCACGGGCTTGCAGGGCGTACTGGCCCTGCCGGATTTTCGGCGTCTGTGGGTGGGCCAGATATTTTCGCAGCTGGCCGACAAGTTCTACATCGTGTTGATGGTGTTTCTGATCGCCCAGACCTGGGTGAGGGGAACGCCAGAAGCCAATCCCGCCCTGGCTGAAGCCGCCTCGGCGATTCGCCTCGACCTGCCCGAGACCCGGGCTCAAATGATCACCCTGCTGGCCACGGGGATCTACGTGGCCAACACAATTCCAGCGATGCTGCTGGGCACGGTGGCGGGCGTCTGGGCCGACCGCTGGCCCAAGCGCTCGGTGATGGTGGCCTCGAATGGACTGCGGGCCGCGCTGGTGTTGCTGGCGCCCTTCTGCCTGGTGCAGGAGCCCCTGTGGCTGGGCCTGAGCTGGGGCTACTGGGGGCTGGTGCTGATGACCTTCCTGGAGTCGGTGCTCACCCAGTTCTTCGCACCGGCCGAACAGGCCGCCATCCCCCAACTGGTGCCCTCAGACCAGCTGCTGGCAGCCAATTCCCTCTACCAGGCCACCAGCATGGCGGCCACGATCGTAGGTTTCGCCCTGGGCGACCCGATCCTGCGCCTGCTCCATCTGGGCCTGCGCCGCATCGGCATCGACGGCGGCGAATTTCTGTTGCTACCCCTCTGTTACGGCCTGGCGGCTGTGGCGATCAGCCGGATCCGCTGGCAGGAGCAACCCCGGGCCGCCAGTCGCAGCTCCGTGTGGCAGGAAATCGGCGAAGGCCTCCAGGTGCTGCGAGAACGGCCGCGGGTGCGGGGCGCCATGGTGCAGCTGGTGCTGCTCTACAGCCTCCTAGCTGCCCTATATGTGCTGGCGATCAGCCTGGCCTCGGCCATCCCGGGCCTGGGCCCCACCCAGTTCGGCACCCTGCTGGCGATGAGCGGCCTGGGCCTGGCCATCGGCGCCCTAGCGGTGGCCCAGCTGGGTCAGGGCCTCAACCGCCGCCGCCTGGCCGCCACAGGACTGGGCACCATCGGCTGGAGCCTGGTGTTGCTGGGCCAATTGCGCGGCAACCTCGTCTTGACCCTGTTGCTTTGCGGGATGCTGGGGGTGGGCTCGGCCCTGCTGGCGATCCCGGCCCAGACAACCATCCAGGAACAGACGCCGGAGGACTTGCGCGGCAAGGTCTTTGGCCTTCAGAACAACCTGATCAACATCGCCCTGAGCCTGCCACTGGTGCTGGCGGGCGCGGTGGTGAGCCGCTACGGCCTGCTGCCGGTGCTGTGGGCACTGGCTGCCATCGCCCTGGTAGCAGCCCTGCTGGAGCGTCCGTGGCAGCGCTGTTAGCGTGAAATGCCGAATGCGCGCGCCCCGGTGGTCCACATTGCCTGGCTGGGCAAAAAAACCCCGTTCTGCGGCAACGTCACCTACGGACTGAGTACCACCCATGCGCTGCGCAGGCGGGGCCATGGGATCAGCTTCATCCACTTCGATACCCCGCCTGGAAGCCTGGCCCGCTCCGCTGATGGCCTGCCAGAGGTTGAAAATCAAGGCGACAGCAATGGCGGCGGCCCCGAGGTGGCCTTGCCCTATCTGGTGAAATCCCAGGTATACACAATCCCGTCCCTGGGGGCCCAGCGGGAGCTGCGCGAATCCCTGGAGCGGCTCAAACCCGACCTGGTACACGCCAGCCTCACCCTCTCCCCGCTCGATTTCCGCCTGCCCGACCTCTGCCAGCAGCTCGGACTGCCAGTGGTGGCAACCTTCCACCCGGCCTTCGATGCCAGCCTGCGCAACCTGTCTGCTGGCACCCAGCAGCTCACCTACCAGCTCTATGGGCCCACCCTGGCCAAATTCGACCGGGTGATTGTCTTTTCGGAGCTACAGGCCGAGATGCTTCAGCGCCTGGGGGTGCGGGCCGAGCGACTGGCAGTGATCCCCAACGGCGTCGACACCGACATGTGGCGGCCGGCATCGCTTGCCCCCACCGCCAGCCCCGAACTGCAGGACCTGCGCCGGCGCTTTGCCGGCCGGCGCGTCTTCCTCTACATGGGCCGGGTGGCCACTGAAAAAAACGTGGAGGCCCTGATCAAGGCCTGGCGGCTGGTGCGCCCGGCGGGCTGCGTGCTGGTGATCGTGGGCGATGGCCCCCTGCGCAGCTCCCTGCAGGCCACCGGCGCCGAACCAGACCTGGTGTGGTGGGGCTACGAACCCAGCCTGGAGCTGCGGGTCGCCTTCCAGCAGCTGGCGGAGGTATTCCTGCTGCCCTCGCTGGTGGAGGGGCTGAGTCTGGCCCTGCTCGAAGCCATGGCCAGCGGCACGGCCTGCGTCGCCACCGATGCCGGCGCCGATGGCGAGGTGCTGGAGGGGGGTGCGGGCATCGTGATCAGCACCCAGGGGGTCACCACCCAACTGCGCACCTTGATCCCGGTGCTGCGCGACCAGCCTGTGCTCACCGCTGAGCTGGGCCGTCGGGCCAGGGCGCGAGCCCTGGAGCGCTACACCCTGGAGGGAAACATCGACGCCCTTGAAGTGCTCTACGGCCAGCTGGTGCCCCAGGGTTCACTGGTGGCCTGAGGCCAGCTCCAGCTCCCGGCAACAGGCCGAAAAAGCCGCGGCAGGATCGGGCGCCGCCGTGATCGGCCGACCGATCACCAGCTGGCTGGCACCGGCGGCGACGGCCTGGGCGGGCGTCAGCACCCGCTGCTGATCCCCATGGGCCGCTCCAGCCGGGCGAATGCCGGGAGTCACCAGGGCAAAGGGCTCGGGGTGGGCAGAGCGCAGGGCAGCCACCTCCAGCGGTGAGCAGACGCAGCCGCCGATGCCGGCCGCTGCGGCCAGCCGGGCCAGCCGGGGCACATAGGCGGCAAGCGGCTCCCCAATCGCCAGCTCAGCAGCAAAACGGGCCTGCTCCCAGCTGGTGAGCACCGTCACCGCCAGCAGGGTGGGCGCCGGCAGACCCACCGCCGCGGCCGACTCCAGCGCCGCCGCCTGGGCCGCGCCCAGGGCCTCGGTGCCGGCGCAGGCGTGCACCGTGATCAGCTCGGCGCCGAGCCGGGCCGCACTGCGGCAGGCGCCGGCCATGGTGGCCGGGATGTCATGGAACTTGAGATCCAGGAACACCCGCTTGCCCTGATAGCGCAGCTGCTGCACCACGGCCGGGCCGCCGGCCACGAACAGTTCCAGGCCCACCTTCACCCAACACAGCTGCGGCACCGCCGCGGCAAAGGCCAGGGCCTGCTCCGGCGCCATGCCATCGAGGGCCACGATGATTCGGTCGGTGGGCTCGGACAAGGGCCGCCAGCAGCATGGCTGCAGGTTAGGGAGCGCGTCGTCCAGGCGACATTGTCATGGCATCAGGACTGCACCAGGGACCCGATCCCCCCGCCCAGGCTGATCTGGCGCGAGCCGTGGCCATGGCCTTCTCCGAGTCCACTCCCCTGCCGGTGACCCTCAGTCTGGAGCCGGCCCCATGCTGCCCCCTGCCTGGCTGGCACCCCTTGGGCGATGCCGTCATCACCATTCCCTGCAGTTCCGGGGATGCAATAGCTGTCCAGACCCCGAGCTGGGAAGACCTGCTAGGCAGCCGCTAGCCCGCCACCAGGCGCCGGAAGGTCTTCTTACCCAGCTGCAGCACCTTGCCAGCGAGGGCTTCAGGGCCGGCGAACTCCTGGTTGGGATCGGCGAGCTTTTCGCCGTCAAGCTTGACGCCGCCGCCCTGGATCTGGCGGCGAGCTTCGCTGCTGCTGGCGCAGATCCCCACGGCACTGAGCAGATAGAAGGCCCTGGCCGGGAAGTTGACCGCCGCCAGCGAGGCCTCTGGCACCTCGGCCTCTGCCGCACCGGCACCTGCCGCGCCGCCCACCAGGGATGCGGCATCGGCCTGGGCCGCCGCGGCCGCCGCCGCCCCATGGCGGGCCCTGGTGATCTCCAGGGCCATCAGTTTCTGGCGCTGCCGCGGATTTTCCGGCAGAGCCGCCAGATCCAAATCGGTGAGCAGGGTGAGGTAGTCGTCCACCACCCCATCAGGCACCTTCTCGAGCTTGGAATACATCGAGAGTGGGTCTTCAGCCAGGCCCACGGTGTTGGCCAGGCTCTTGCTCATCTTCTGCACCCCATCGAGGCCCGGCAGGATCGGCAGCAACATCCCGAACTGGGGCCGCTGGCCAAAATGGCGCTGCAGGTCGCGGCCCATGGCCACGTTGAACTTCTGGTCAGTGCCGCCCAGCTCCAGATCGGCCCGCACCTGCACCGAGTCGTAGCCCTGCAGGAGGGGATAGAGAAATTCGTGCAGGGAAATCGGCGTGCCCGAGCCGTAGCGGTTGGCGAAGTCCTCCTTGGCCAGCATCTGGCCCACCGTGCTGATGCCCAGCAGCTCGATCACCTGGGGCAGATCCAGGCCCGCGAGCCACTCGCTGTTGCGGCGCACTTCCAGCCGCCCGGGGGTGGTGAAATCCAGCAGGGCGCGCTCGGGGGCCTCCCCCTGGCCCAGCTGCTGCAGATAGGTGGCGGCGTTGGCCTCGACCGCCGCTTCGCTGAGCTGCACCCGGGTGGTGCCCTTGCCGGTGGGATCGCCGATGCGGGCGGTGAAATCGCCAATGATCAAAACCGCTGTGTGGCCCGCGTCCTGAAACGCCCGCAGCTTGCGGAACAGGAGCGAGTGGCCTAAGTGGATGGCGGAGCCGGTGGGGTCGATGCCGAGCTTCACCCTCAACGGCACACCGCTGCTCTGTGCCCCCTCCAGGCGGGCGGCAAGCTGCTGGTCGGGATCCCCTGCCATACCAGCGGGGAAGAGATCCGCCATGCCCCGCTCAAGCCAAGCCGGTAAGGGAATCTGCCCGACCGGCGGATGGGCTGCTGTCATTGGAAGTGCGACCCGCTCTGTCTCTGTGGCGGGATAGTAGGCAGCCTCTAGGCGGGAGCAGCCTCTAGGCGGGAGCATCCAGCTGGCTCTTCATCCGTTCGAGGGTCTGGTACATCTGCTGGAACATGGTTTCGGGTGTCATCCCGAACTGGCCCAGCTGGGTGCGTAGCTGCTCGACGGTGAGCTTGGCCTGGAAATCCTCGGAGAGCTCAAAGCGCTTCATGAACACCCGATAGCGCTCCATCATGTCTTCCATCTTTTCGATGTAGAGCTTTTTGCCCTCCCGATCGAACTTGCCATATTCACTGCCCAGCTGCATCAGCTGCTGGTAATCGCCAAACAGACGCTTGGCCTCGTCTTGAACGATCTCGGATTCAAAGAACGCCATGGAGCCGGGCAGCGTTGCGGTTGATTGATTCTGGTGAATCCAGGCAGTTCTGGGGAGTGCGGATAGGCGTAATTGCGTGGGCTTGATCAGCATGGGGCCATGCGTTGTCACCGCGAATCCCCCCCATGGACTTCACCCCAAGGCTCGAGCAGATCCGCCAGAACACTGGCCAGATCGACAACCTGCTGAGGGACGCCCGGCTGGTGGTGTGCCTGGGCAACCGGGCCATGCTCAGCCTGTTTGTGGGCAGCCAGATCGGCCAGAGACAGCTCGTGGGCGCGGCCACCTGCGAAGCCAGCGGCCTAGCCCTGGTGGAGCGACACCAGCCCACGATGGTGTTCCTGAGCGACACCCTCGAGCAGGGCTCGGGGATTGCCCTGGTGCAGCAGATCAAGCGTCGCTGGCCTTCGATCCACACCCTTTTACTGATCACCCAGGAGCACCGGCAGGCCCCGATCCAGCAGGCAATCCAGGCAGGCTGTGATGGCCTGCTGGTGGAATCGCGCCTGGGTCTGGGCAGCGCCGCCGCCGCCCTGCACGCCATCAGCGGCGGTGGGGTCTACATCGACCGCAGCCTCACGGAGTTGTTCCGCCAGGGGCCCGGCGCAACGGGGCCGATCGAACCCCTCAGCGAGCGCGAAAGGGATGTGTTGGCGCTGGTGGCACGCGGTGAGACAAATGGGGAGATCGGCCAGCAGCTGTTCATCGCCACCGACACGGTCAAAACCCACCTGCGCAATCTGAGCGCCAAGCTCCAGGCCCGGGATCGCACCCACGCGGCCGTACTTGGCCTGCGCCTGGGGCTGATCGACTGGCCGAACGACGAAGACCCCAGCTAAGTTCAGTCAATTCGAAACGGCAGCGTTCCGCCATGGCCCAGAGGCACTGGTTGGACCCCCTGGCGCGTCAAGTGCTACGAGCAACCGGTCAAATTCCGGCGGCAGCGCAGCAGCCCAACCCTCCCGAAGCGACTCTTACCAAACCCACCCAGACCAAGCCAACCCAGGGCGAACCAACCCGACCTGAGGCCCTGGCCTTAGAGGAGGTGGAGCGTGAGCTGCTCGCCCTCAAGTTGCAGCAGAATCCAGGTCTGCGGCTAGACGATGCCACTGCGGTGCAGCGGGCCTCCGCCCTGGGATGGCGCCTGGATGTAAACCGCGCCACCGCCGCCGACTGGCTGCGCTTGCCAGGGATGGCGGCCTCCCAGGTGGATCTGTTGCTGCGTCTCCAGGCAAGTGGAATCCAGCTCAGCTGCAGCGAAGACCTCCAGCGGGTGCTGGAGCTGCCCGAATCCCTGGTGCAAACCTGGCTACCGCTGCTGGAGTTCCGCTGGTACGGCGAGCCCGCCCCGCCAGCAATGCCCGCCAAGCGGATCGATCTCAATCGGGCAGCGGCGGGGGAACTCCAATCGCTGGGCCTTGACGGCCAACGACTGGGCCGGCTGCTGCTCGAACGCAACCGCGCTCCCTTCCTCGACCTGGCCGACCTGCAACAGCGGCTCCAGCTTCCGGCCGCCCTGGTGGAGAGCTGGATTGGCCGGGTGCAGTTCAGTCCAGGCCCCGCCGGACCTGTCTTGCCGCCCGCCGCTAAAGGAGCGGCCAGCAAGGGGCCCTAGGCCGATGGCACGTCAGGGAGAACTGTTTGGGAGATCGCAGCTTGGCGAACTGGGCCAGATAGGGGCCGGGGCCATCCCCCTGCTGGCCCACCAACTGGAGCAATGGCAGGGGCGGCTGGCATGCCACCAAGGGCCCCTATTCGCCAACCAGCAGGCTGCTGCCGAACAGATTTCCCTATTCGGCAGCAGGGGCGACACGGCCGAGCAGCAAGCCGAGCACTTCAACCCCCTGAGCCTCCAGCCCCAACCCCTCAGCTTCTGGCGCTGGCCCGCCGCCGCCCAGCACGGCTGTGCCCTCTATTTCGTGGCCGATCGGCCAGCAGGCCTGAGCCAGCCCCTTCTGCTCTACGTGGGTGAAACCGGCCGGGCCGACCAGCGCTGGAAAGGCGAGCACGATTGCAAGGCCTACCTGGCCGCCTACGGCGAAGCCCTGCTCAAGGCCAACCTGGGCTGCCAGCTCAGCATCCGCTTCTGGCTGGATGTGCCCAACGCCCTAGGAGCTCGCCGCGCCCTCGAACAGGCGCTGATCCGCCGCTGGCTGCCGCCCTTCAACAAGGAGACCCGCAGCCGTTGGGCCACCCCCTTCCAGGCCGATCCGGCCTAACGGCGCTGGCTACGATCGCCCCTCACCCCGGCCGGCCCATGGAGTTTCGCTGCATCCCCGACGCCCTGCCCACAGCCCTTCAGCACTGGCAGGGCGACTGCCTAGCCGTAGGCCTGTTCCAGGGGTCTGAAGACGGGCCTGACCAGCCCCAGCTCGAGCGGCTGACAGCTGCCCTGGGCCAGTCCCTGGCCGAGCCGCTCCAGCGGCGACGATTCAAGGCCAAGCCGGCTGAATCGCTCAGCTTCGATCGCCTGGGGGCCACACCCCAAACCCTGATCCTGGTGGGCCTGGGCAAACCGGCCAGTTTCTGCCTCACCGGCCTGCGCCAGGCCTGCGCCGCCGCCAGCCAGGCGGCCGTTGCGGCAGGTTGCCGCCATCTGGCCCTGGCCATGCCCCTCGAGGCCCTAGAGGCGGGAGCCGCCGCCCAAGCGATGGCTGGAGCAGCCCGGCTGGCCCCCTACAGCGACCAGCGCTTCAAAGGCGAGGCCGAGCCCCGCACCCTGCCCGAAACCATCAGCCTGATCGGGGTGGCCGCCTCTTTCGAGCCATCACTGGCAGGGGTGGGGGCCATCTGCGCCGGAGTTGAACTGGCGCGGCAACTGGTGGCCGCCCCCCCCAACGTGGCCACCCCCCAGCATCTGGCCGACACCGCCGCCGCCATTGCGCGCGACTTTGGCGGGGAGCTGAAGCTTCTGGAGCGCGCCGACTGCGAAGCCCTCGGCATGGGGGCCTACCTCGGCGTTGCCCAGGGCTCCGATCTGGCCCCGAAATTCATCCACTTCACCTACAGGCCCGCCGGGTCGGTGCAGCGCCGGGTTGTGCTGGTGGGCAAAGGCCTCACCTTCGATTCCGGCGGCTACAACCTCAAGACGGCGGGCTCCCAGATCGAAATGATGAAATACGACATGGGCGGCAGCGCTGCGGTGCTGGGGGCCGCCAGGGCCCTCGCCGAGCTGAAGCCCGACGGGGTGGAGGTGCATGTGATCGTGGCCGCCTGCGAAAACATGATCAGCGGCGGCGCCGTGCACCCCGGCGACATCCTCACCGCCTCCAATGGCAAGACCATCGAGATCAACAACACCGACGCCGAGGGCCGCCTCACCCTGGCCGACGCCCTGGTTTACGCCTGCAAACTCGAACCGGATGCGGTGGTCGACCTTGCCACCCTCACCGGGGCCTGCGTGATCGCCCTGGGCGAGGAGATGGCCGGCCTGTGGTCCAACAGTGATGGCTTGGCCGATGCCCTGCTGGCTGCGGGGCAGGCGGAAGGGGAGGATCTCTGGCGGATGCCGCTGCGCTCCTCCTACAAGGCGGGGCTTAAAAGCCAGTACGCCGACCTCAAAAACACCGGCCCCCGCCCGGGGGGCTCAATCACCGCCGCCCTTTTCCTGCAGGACTTCGTCACCCCGAAGCTGGCCTGGGCCCACCTCGACATTGCCGGAACCGTCTGGAGCGATAAGGGCCGGGGCGCGGATCCAGCCGGAGCAACGGGGTTTGGGGTGCGCACCTTGGTGCACTGGATCTGCTCCGGTGCGACCTCCGGAACCACGGCCTAGGTTTGGGGCCTTGCCTCCCAGCTCCCTTGATGGCCGCTCAGAAAATCCGCTGGTATGTCAAAGCCCAGCTCGGTGTGCTGCTGCTGCCGGCCGGTCTCTGCCTGTTGGGTGAGGCCGTGATCCGCAAGGGCATCCAGGTGCTGGCGGCGACGGGAAAGGTTGAGACCCTGACCACACCCGGCCCCTGGTTTTGGTATGGCACCTTCGGCCTGATTCTGATCAATGCGGGGGTGGGCTTGATGATCGAAAGCGGCCTGCTGCGGGGCTATCCGGGCCGCAAGCCCTAGGTGGGGGTTAGTTTTTAGCCGCTGGCACGATCCAGGCCCGGCCGCTGCGGGCCCGGGAGCCCCACACTGAGTCGAGGCGCCGATCGCGGCCGCAGGCCCAGCGGTAATAGTTGTATTTGACCTTGTTGAGCTCGGCGTAATCCTGGTGATAATTTTCCGCCGGCCAGAAGCGCTTGAGGGGCTTGATCTGCACCTTCAGCGCCTCAGCAGGTCGCCGCAGTTCGGCTGCAGCCGCACGCAGGCTGGCCTGGGCCTGGCTCCGCTGCTGATCCCCCCTGACAAAGATCACCGAGCTGTAGGAGCTGCCGCGATCACAGAACTGGCCGCCCCCATCAAGGGGATCGATATTGCGCCAGTAGGCCCGCAATAGGTCGCCGTAGCTGATCCGGGCCGGATCAAACTTCACCAGCACCACCTCCTGGTGGCCGGTCCCCCCGGCCGAAACCTGGCCGTAGGTGGGTTGCTCCAGCGAGCCGCCGCTGTAACCGCTCTGGGCATCCAGCACTCCGGCAAGAACCTCGAGGTCGTGCTCCAGGCACCAGAAGCAGCCCCCCGCCAGCACGGCTTCCTGAGTAGGTGCTGCCAGCGCCGGAGCTGGCGCCCAGCTGGCCAGCAAGAGCACCAGGCCGAGCAGCCAGGCCATCGGCCTCCCCCATCGCTTCATCCGGCTGCCAATAATTGGTCAAAGATGGCCACTGCCGCCCGCTGGGTCACGCCGGGCTCGCCCAGCTCCAGCCGCAGCCTGCGGTAGCCCTCTAGCATGGTTTGGCGAGCTGCATTGCCGCCATCAAGTAAGGGCAGGGCCTCCCGCACGATCGCCGCAGCCGAGAGGTCCTCTTGGAGCAGTTCCGGCACCAGCCGCTCGCCCAGCACCAGGTTCACCGGCGAGATGTGGGGCACGCTGAAGCGCAGGATGTGGCGGGCCACAAAGGCGGTGACGGCGCTGACCCGGTACACCACCACCTGGGGCACGCCCCGCAGGGCCAGCTCCAGGTTCACCGTTCCCGACTTGGCCAAGGCCAGATCGGCAGCGGCGCAGAGACAGGCCTTGAGCTCATCGGAGTCGCGGGCGGGGATGATCTCGGCGCGCACCCCGGCCTGGCTCAACTGCAGGGACAGATGGGCTTCGAAGCCGGGCAGCCCAGCCGGCACCACCACCTGGAGCTCCGGGCGCTGGCGTTGCAGCTCCGCTGCAGCAGCCACAATGTGGGGCAGCATGTAGCGGATTTCCTGGCGCCTGGAGGCAGGCATCAGCAACAGCACCGGAGCATCGAGCAGCCCGAGTTGGCGGCGGGCCTCCTGGCGGCTGGGGAGCTCGCCGAGCGTATCTACTAGCGGGTGCCCCACGTAGGTGACCTTGGCGCCGCGACAGCGATAGAAACGGGCTTCCTCCTGGAAAATCGCCAGGATCTGGTTGGTGAATCCGATCAAATTGGAGCGGCCCCCATTGCCAAACTTGAAGGCCCACTCCTGGGGGGCGATGTAGTAGGTCACCGGCACCCGGGGGAAGCGGCGCTTGAGCCGCAAACCCAGGCTCACATTGGGGCCCATGTAATCGATCAACACCACCCCATCGGGCGGGTCTGTGCTGAACCAGCGCTTCAGGCGGCGCTGCAACCTCAGGGTGGGCAGCACAAAGGGAATGGCCTCCAGCAGGCCAATGGCCCCCATCCGGGTCGTGTTGGCAAGCAGTTCCGCACCAGCCCTTTCCATCCGCTCGCCGCCCAGGGCCACGATCTCCAGATCCAGCTTGCGGCGGCTGGCCTCCTGGTGCAGTGCCTTGACCAACAGCGCTCCCTGCAGATCCCCAGACACCTCGCCCGTGCTCACCAGCAGGCGGAGCATCAGCGCCCCCCCGGAATCGGGCCGCGGCGGGAGGGGCCCAGGGAGGCCTCCAGGAAGGCACAGAGCTGGGCGACGGCACCCCGGGGGGGCTCCAGGGTGAGTTGCCCCAAGGCTTCGGCAAGGGTGAGCCCACGGCGATAGATCAAGGTCCAGGCCCGCTTGAGCTGCTCAAACTCCTGGCCACCATCGAGGTCAATCAAACCACTGCGCTGCAAACCGATCCTGTTGAGGGCCCGCACCCGGGCGGGGTGGCCCTCCACCAGGGTGAAGGGGGGCACATCCCGCTCGATGCGGCTCATCCCCCCCACCATCGCCAGGGTGCCGATGTGCACAAATTGGTGAATGCCGAGCACACCGCCGATAACTGCCCGATCTCCGACTACCACATGGCCGGCCACGGCGACCCCATTGGCAATCACGATCCGATCGCCCAGCTCACAGTTGTGCCCCAGATGGGTGTAAGCCATCAGCAGGTTGCCACTTCCCAGGCGGGTCTGCTGGTTGCCAGTGGTGGCGCGGTTGATGGTGACGCACTCCCTGATGGTGTTGTCATCGCCCAGCACCACCTCGGTGGGATCGCCGGTGTACTTGAGGTCCTGGGGCTCTAGGCCGATGCAGGCCCCTGGAAAGATGCGATTGCCCTTACCCAAACGCACCCTACCGTCAAGCACCACATGGGGCCCGATCCAGCAACCAGCTCCGATCTCCACATCCGGGCCGACCACGGCGTAGGGGCCCACCTCAACCCCATCGGCCAGCTGGGCCCTGGGATCCACAACGGCGGTGGGATGGATCAACGTCGCCATCAGTCCACCAGCGAGAACATCAGTTCTCCGGAGCAGACAAGTTTGCCCTCCACGGTGGCTGCAGCCTTCACCTTGCCAAAGCGCTTGCGCTTGAGGCTGAGCAGCTCACAGCTGATCAGCAACTGGTCGCCAGGCACGACGGGCCGGCGAAAACGCACTCCATCAATTCCAGCGAAGACAAACAAGCCGTTCGGCAGATCGGGCATCTGGGTGACGATCAACCCACCCACCTGGGCCATCGCCTCGACGATCAACACACCTGGCATCAGGGGGCGACCAGGGAAATGCCCCTGAAACTGGGGCTCGTTGCAGCTGACGTTCTTGATGGCCACGGCCCGTTTGCCCGGTTCATGCTCAATCACCCGGTCGACCAGGGCAAAGGGATAGCGGTGGGGAAGTAACCCCTGGATCTGCTCGTTGGTCAGAATCACCCCGCTGGTTGTTGGAAGTTCAGCTTTGGCTGAAAGTTCAGTGTCGGCGGCAGATAAAGGGGGCTGGGGAGCGCTGGATTCAGACAAGGGCATCAACCGGGAGAGGGATGGGCGGAATTGGGGCTGGAGGGGGAATTGACTGCCGGCAGACCAGCCAGAACAGCCGCCATCGAGGTGTGGAGCCCATGGGAACCGCGATAGGCGAAAACCTGGGCCCTTGGCAGGCCCACAAGGGCAAGGTCCCCCAGTAGGTCCAGAATTTTATGGCGCACCGGCTCCTCGACAAAGCGCAGGGGTGGATTGAGCCACTGATCGCCGTCACATACCAGGGCATTCTCCAGGCACCCCCCCCGAATCAAGCCCGCTGAACGCAACTGGTCCACCTGGGAGCGCAGACCGAAGGTGCGTGCCGGAGCGATCTGCTCAACGAAACTGGTGGGGCTCAGGTCCAGGGAAAACAACTGGCGGCCGATCGCCGCATCGGCAAATTCAATGGCCGCGCCCAGACGCAGCCCCGCATGGGGAAGTGCTGTTGCAAAGCTGGTACCACTGCAGACCGTGATGGGCGCGTCCAGCTCCAGGCCACCGGAGCTGCCGGGCAGCGCCTGGAGCCCCGCCTCAGCCAAAGCCTGCACCCAGGGGAGGGCTGAGCCATCCAGCAGGGGAATCTCCTCGCCGTTGACCAGGATTTCGGCCTGGGTAACCCCGGTGCCGGCCAGAGCAGCCAGCAGATGCTCCACGGTGGCCAAACGCCTTTGATCCAGCTGCAGGGCCGTACACAGGCGGGTATCACTCACCTGGCTTGGGGTGAGGCGGCATAGGGGCAGCTGGGGAGCGTCGAGCCAGCCGACCCAGAAGCCCGGACACTCAGAGGCCTGGAGCCGAACTGTGGTCTCAAGGCCGCCGTGCAGACCAACCCCCCTCCGCTCCACCGGGTCTTGAATGGTCCAGCGGCCGGAGTAATCGGCGGGCCACTGCATCATCTAAAACTTCCAGCCCACGCCGAGGTTGAAGCGCCACTCGCTGGAGAAATCCTGGGTGGCCACCTCCAGGCGCAGGGGGCCCACCGGGGTGGTGACAATCAGTCCGACACCAGGTGAATAGCCCTCACCTGATTTACCAAGCAGCCCACCCGGGTTACCTGGGATACCGCTCTGGCTGCCGAAAGTGGTGCCTGCATCAAAGAAAATCTCGCCGCTGATGATGCTGAAAATGGGAAAGCGGTACTCAATCGTCGCCTCGGCAAAACTCTTGCCAACCCCGAGATCGCAGTCGTAATAGCCCCTCACCGAGTTGCCGCCTCCAAGGCAGAAGGCCTCATAGGGAGGAATATCGCTACCCACCAGGGTTCCTGCCGACACCTGGAAAGCCAGGGCCTGCTTGCAGTCTTTGGTCTCACCGGGCTTGGGCCGGCAGCCCTTGAAGATCTTCAACCACTCCACAGGGATGTAGTGGGTGAAGCTGCCCCGCAGTCGGTTGAAGGTGGGGGAGTTCTCACCCACCGAGACGAACTGCTCAGTGCCCAGGCTCAGGAAATTACCCTTAGTGGGATTACGGGGATCGTTGAGGGTGCTGTAAGTGGCTCCAACCCGGAAGCTCACCAGCTGGTTTTCCGAGGCGCAGTTGTAGGCCAGGCAGATCACCGAAGCACCGTTGCTGGTGCTAAAGCCCCCATCAGACTGAAGATTGCCAACCACGCCCCTTGAATACTTGGACCCAGAGAAATCCATGGGGGTGACCTCCTGGCCACCAAAGGAGAGGATCAGATTCCAGGGAGCTTTCTTGAAGGGGTTGCCACGATTAAGCGGCCGCACAAATTGCACGTTTGCACCGACTCGCTGAATTGCAACCGTGTCAAAGTTTGTTGTGCCCGTGCCCTGATTAGAGCCGGCAGGGTTCTCGTCAAACGAGGTAACCACGTCGAAATCAGAGCCAGTATAGTTCTGGAGCTGATAGCTAAACGATGAATTTTCGCTCTGGAAAAGCTGGGGTACTTCCCGGCTGAAGAAAACGCGAGCCCGGAAGGAGGTGCGATATTTGTTGTCCTTGATCCAGGGGTCGGTGAAGGTGATGTCACCGAGACCACCATATTGGCCGTAGGAAATATTGGTGCCGAGGTCCCAGGCGCGGCCGAAGAGGTTGCTGTCATTCAACTGGATCTGAGCAAATGCACCCTGGCTCTGGCTATAGCCAATACCACCAGATAGGGAGCCGCTCGACTGCTCCACGATGCCCAGCATGATCACAACCTTGCCGGGCTCAGCTGGCACCGGTCTGAGGGTCACCTTGACGTCGCTAAACAGGCCCGTGCCATAGATCCGCTTGATGTCCTCCTCCAGCTCCCGGCGGTTGAACACCTGGCCCGGGCGAAGGGACACCTCCCTGGTCACAACCCAGGGTTTGGTCTTGCCGCGGATCGTCTCACCCTTGTCGTTGGTGGCTGAGCCCTCCTTATTGAGGAACTGCACTTCAACGCCCTCCACGGTGCCCTGGCGCACCAACAGCTCGACCACACCTTCAGGACTGACCCGACTGGGGCCGGTGATGCGGGCCAGGGAATAGCCCTGGTCGGCATACCAGCGCTGCAGCTCCTGCATGCGGGACTGCAGGGTGTTGAGATTGAGCGTCTTGCCGTAGTCGGCCGCGAAGGTGTCCTTAACCACCTGGGCGGGCAGCTTGAGTTCAGCCGGATCGAGCTTGATTTGCTGGAGCACGGGGTTGGCCACCACCACCACCACCAGACGCACACCCAAGGGGCCATCCACAGGCTGGATGCGCACATCGGAGAACCAGCCGCTGGCGTAGATCGCCGAGAGATCTGTCTGCAGCTCGGTGCGGGTGACAAGGGAACCCGGGGTGGCCGCCATGGCCGCATAGGCCGCCAGTTCGAGCCGCTCCCGCTCGGGATGGTCCTGCAGCCCCTCGATCGCCACCTCGGCGATCAGGACCTTGGGCTCGGCCTTGGGTGCTGGCTCGGTGCTGGCCGCTGGCGCGGGGCTGGCGGCCGGCTGCTGGGCTGGGGAGGTTTCGGCTGGGGACGTTTGGGCTGGGGCTGGGGTTGGGGCCGCCGGATCGGCCAGTGGGTTGTCCAGCTGCTGGGCAGCGGGCTGGGGTTGCCCGCCTGGCGGCGCTGCATCCCCAGACTGGGCCAGGGCCGGACCAGCGGCGAGCAGGGCAAAGCCCAGCAGGGACACCGCAGCCTTTAAACCCAGCAAACCAGCCATGTGAGGGGGGGGCAGAGCGGCAAGGCCGCAAATGCCGATGACCTTACCCGTAGACCCTGGGTTGGGGGCATGCCCCTTGGACCCGTTTACAGACCTCCCCGTAGGCCTCGACAACGCCGCCAAGATCCTGGCGAAATCGGTCCTTGTCAAGAATGCGGTCGCTGACATCAGCCACGGCCAGGTCCCAGAGCCGGCAGGTGTCGGGACTGATCTCATCCGCCACCACCAGGTCACCGCTGGCAGTAAAGCCCAGCTCGATCTTAAAATCCACCAGCTGCAGGCCGATTGAGCTGAACAGGGCTATCAGTTCCCGGTTCACCTGGCGAGCCAACTCTTCGAGGCGGCGCCGTTGATCGGCATTCACCAGCCCAAGCAGCTCCAGCCGCGCTTCGGTGAGCAGGGGATCGCCATAGGCATCATCCTTGTAATAGAGATCCAGCAAGGCGGGCTCCAGGCAGGTGCCCAGCTCGATCGGCATCTGCTTGCAAAGGGATCCGGCGGCCACATTGCGGATCACCACTTCAACTGGAATCACCCGCACCGGACGCACGAGCATCCAGCGGGTGTCCCCCACGCCCAGATAGTGGGTGGGAACCCCACGGGCGGCGAGGTACTCAAATAGTCGGGCCGAGATCTGGCAGTTGAGCTCCCCCTTGCCCGCCAGTTCGGCCTTTTTGAGGGCGTTGAAGGCCGTGGCGTCATCCTTGAACTCAACCGCCACCAGGTCGGGGCGATCGGTGGCATAGACCCGCTTGGCCTTGCCTTCGTATAGAAGCGAACCGAGGCAGTAGGTCGTCATGGCTGGGGATCGGAGAACGATTGGGGGGCATGGCCGCCAGGGGAGCGCGGCGAGCGCAATTGCCGCTCCAACTCGGCCTGACGGGACAGGGCCGTACGACCCAGCAGCCATTCTGCGTAGGCATCGTCGATGCCACGGCTGAGCCGCAGCCGCCGCTCCGCCGCCCGCTGGGCCCGCTCCGGGGTGCCCTGGCCCAAGGCCAGCTGCTGATCGAGAATCTGGCCCACCAGGCCCCAGGCCCCGGCGGTGGCTGCCTGCTCCAGGGCGAGTTCCATCAGCCGATCCTGTTCAACGGCTGGGAGCCCATCGAACAACGCCACCGCCTGGGCAAGGCGCGCCGCATTGACGGCGCCCGGCTGGGTTCCACTCAGCAACACCTCGGCGGCCCGCTGCCGCTGGCCCAGGCTTTCCAGGTGGCCCGCCAGCAGATCCAGGGCCGAGCGCGTCACCGCGGTGCCGTCCTGCCGCCGGCTCACCGGCAGCTCAAGTGCCTCCAGCTGGGCCAGGTTCCCAGCCGCGAGTCGCCGCAGGGCATTGGCCGCCACCTGGTGGTTCAGGCCGGCCTGGGCAGCCCGCCACTGCATCACCAACCACTGAATCCGCTCGGCACCGGCTGCCGGGCTGATCCGGGCGAGCACCTGCAGGGCCCCATCCGGGGCCTCGCAGCGCAACAGAACCTCGGCATTGGCGAACACCACAGCCAGGGGTTGGGGGGCGGGATGGAGGCCGAGCAGCCGCTCTTGCAGCAAGCGCAGGAGGGGCCCATCCCCCTGCTCGACGGCCGTGGCGCAGGCCCCGTCAAAATCCCTGAGGTTTCCACTTGCCAGCAGGGTCTTCAGGGCAGGATCAAGCTCCACTGGCTTGACAGCCGCCCCACTGGGGGCAGGCCCAACCAGGGCCAGGGCCATCGAGGCCGAAACCGAGGCCAGGGCCGTCAGCAGCGGCCGGGCGCGGGGGGAGAATGGCGCTGGGCTTGCCGGCATCTGCTGGGGCTGGGCCCGCGGACCCATCTGGCAAGGTCCAACCTAGAAGAGCTTCTGCTCCAATCCACCCCAATTTCGGAACGTCCAGGCCCCATGGCTCCAGCTCCCAGCCCCTCTTCCTGCCCAGCTCCCACCAGGATCCTGGTGGTCGGCTCCGGCGGGCGCGAAAACTCCCTGGGCTGGGCCCTGGCCCGCTGCCCAGGGGTGGAGGCCGTGTGGATCGCACCGGGGAATGGGGGCACTGCTGAAATTCCAGGCTGCAGCCAGCTGGAAATCGCCGAATCCGACCATGGGGGCCTGCTCGCAGCCTGCCGTGACCACGCCGTTGAGCTGGTGGTGGTGGGCCCTGAGGCACCCCTGGCCGCCGGCCTGGCGGACCGGCTGCGCGAAGCCGGCTTCCCGGTGTTCGGGCCCGGCGCCGATGGGGCCCAGCTCGAGGCGAGCAAACAATGGGCCAAGGCCCTGATGCTGGAGGTCGGGATACCCACCGCCGGCTATTGGAGCGCCAGTAGCAGGGAGGAGGCCCTGGCGGTGCTGGAGGCCGCAGGCAGACCGCTGGTGGTGAAGGCCGATGGCCTGGCCGCCGGCAAGGGGGTGACCGTGGCCGAAAGCCTGGAAGAGGCCCGCGCCGCGATTGAGGAGATTTTTGCCGGTCGTTTCGGCGAGGGCGGAGGCGCCAGGTTGGTGCTGGAGGAACGCACCCATGGTCCCGAGGTGTCGGTGTTCGCGCTCTGTGACGGCCAGCGGCTGGTGTTGCTGCCCAGCGCCCAGGACCACAAGCGAATCGGCGAGGGCGACACCGGACCAAACACCGGCGGCATGGGCGCCTATGCGCCGGCGCCACTGCTGGATGGGGGGGGGCTGCAGCAGGTGAAGCGCCTGGTGCTCGAACCCACCGTGGCAGCCCTGCGGGCCCGGGGCATCGACTACCGCGGGGTGATCTATGCCGGCCTGATGCTCACCGAACATGGGCCCAGCGTGATCGAATTCAACTGCCGCTTCGGCGATCCGGAATGCGAGACCCTGATGCCGCTACTCGGGCCGGAACTGGCCCAGATCCTGCTGGCCTGTGCCAACGGCCAGCTCGACCAGGCTCCGCCGCTCACCATCCATCCCGGCTGCAGCGCCTGTGTAATTGCCGCCGCCGCGGGCTACCCCGGCGAGATCCGCAGCGGCGATGTGGTCAGCAGTGAACTGGAGAGCAGCAACAGCCTGCAACTGTTCCACGCGGGCACCCGGCTCAGCGGCGACGGCAGCTGTCAAACCAGTGGCGGCCGGGTGCTGGCCGTGGTCGCCCAGGCCGAAAGCTTTGATGCTGCCTTCGAGCAGGCCTACGCCGGCCTGGCCCAGGTTCACTTTGAGGGCATGACCTACCGGCGGGACATCGGCCACCAGGTGCGCAGCCGATGAGCTGGCGCCAGGCCCTGAATCGCTGGTGGCAGGAGTTCAGCCTGCAGACCAAGCTGCTGGCGGTGGCGACCCTGGTGGTAAGCCTGCTGATGACGGGCATAACCTTCCTGGCCCTCAACGGCATTCAACGGGACGCCCAGCTGGGTGACACCCGCTACGCCCGCGACCTGGGCCTGCTGCTTTCCGCCAACGTGACCCCGCTGGTGGCGGAGGGCAATGACCGGGAGCTGGCGGCAGTCGCCGATCGCTTCTGGCGCTCCAGCCGCAGCCTTCGCTATGTCTTCTTTGCCGATCCTGAGGGGGTGATCTACCTAGGCATCCCCATCGGTGCTAGCTCGGGCAGCAGCGAACTGCTGCTCAGCCGCAGGCTGGAGCTGCCGGAGGATCTGCGCAAGCGCCCGGACACCCCCCTGATTCGCCAGCACCTCAGCCCAGATGGCCAGGTGACTGACGTCTTTGTGCCGATGGTGAGTGAGGGGAAATATCTAGGGGTGATGGCACTGGGCATCAACCCCAATGAGACCCTGCTGGCCAGTGCTGCCCTCACCCGGGAGGTGACCGTGGCGGTATTCATTTCGATCTGGGTGCTGGTGATCCTGGGGGCCGTGTTCAACGCCCTCACCATCACCCGCCCGGTCAAGGAGCTGCTCCAGGGGGTGCGCTCAATCACCGGTGGCAAGTTTGAAACCAGGCTCGCCCTGCCGGTGGGCGGTGAGCTCGGCGAGCTGCTCGAAGGCTTCAACGCCATGGCGGCCCAGCTGGAGGACTACAAGGCCGCCAACATCGAGGAGCTGACCGCGGCCCAGGTGAAGCAGGAATCCCTGATTGCCACCATGGCAGATGGGGCAGTGCTGCTCGATGCCGAAGGGGCAATTGTGCTGGCCAATCCCACCGCCCGCCGCCTATTCCGCTGGGAGGGCCGCAAGCTCGAAGGCAGCGACCTGATCGCCGAACTGCCCGAACGGTTGGCGATGGAACTCCAGTCACCCCTGGAGAGTCTGATCTGCAGCGCCCGCGACAGTGCTGATGTGCGCTGCCGTTTTGGCGAACCGCCCCGCACCCTGCGGATCGTGCTGCAATCAGTGCGGGATGCCACCGGCGAAAGCCTTAAGGGAATCGCCGTCACCATCCAGGATCTCAGCCGCGAGGTGGAATTAAACGCCGCCCAGAGCCGCTTCATCAGCAACGTCTCCCACGAATTGCGCACACCCCTGTTCAATATCAAGAGCTACGTGGAAACCCTCCACGACCTGGGCGACCAGCTCACAGAAGCGGAGAAAAAGGAGTTTCTGGGCATCGCCAACGATGAAACCGATCGACTGACCCGGCTCGTCAACGACGTGCTCGACCTCTCCAGGCTGGAATCGGAACGGGTCTGGACCCTCGAACCGATGGAGCTAACTGCCGCCATCGAACAGACCCTCCGCACCTATCGGCTCAATGCCGATGAAAAGGAGGTGGGCCTGGACTTCCACGCCGACCCCCAACTGCCTCGGATTCTGGGCAACTGGGACCTGCTGCTGCAGGTGTTCGACAACCTGGTGGGCAATGCCCTCAAATTCACCCCCAAGGGTGGCAGGCTGCAACTGCGGGCCTATCCCTGGCCAGATCTCTGCCAGCTCACCCCAGGCACCGAACCGAATAGCGAAAGTCCGAGCTGTGAGCTGACCTCACCCCTGCCCAGGCTGCGCATCGAAATCTCCGACAGCGGCTGTGGCATCAGCGATGCCGACCAGGAGCGCATCTTCGAGCGCTTCTACAGGGTCGAAAACGCGGTGCACACCGAAGCTGGAACTGGCCTGGGCCTTTCGATCGTGCGGGGCATTCTCGAAAAACATGGGACCCAGGTGCGCATGGCCAGCGAACCGGGCACGGGCTCCACCTTCTGGTTCGACTTGCCGCTTGAGGGCTCCGACAACGACGAACTTCAACTCCTCTCCGAACGGCGGCGTTACGACCAGCTGGAGCCAGCCAACTCCTAGAGCGCGTCGTCAGCAACTCCCCGCACAATGCGGGAGAGCTCACTGCGCTCATCGGTGGTGATGCGGTGGGGAACGCCGGAAATAATCCGCTCGAAGTTTGAGAAGGAATCCTTGATCTCGGGGCCATTGCTGGTGATCACAAATTCACGGATGCCCTTGTCGTGCCAGGAGCCCCGCATCTTGAACACATTGAGGGCGCGGGCCATCTCACCGCGGATCTCCACATACTGCAGCAATAGGATCGTGTCCGTAATTGTGGAGATGTGGGAGTCGGTAATCGAGTGGCTGCCCATAAACTCCTCAGAGGTGTTCGTAAAGAAACCGGCGATCTCCTCCTGCTTGGCGTAGCCAGTCACACCGATAACAAACTGTCGAAACGCGTTGTGGCTGACACCCCTCGCCAGAGCGGAGAGCGAATCGATCGCCATACGCGAGGGCTTGAACTGACTGATCTCCGTTTTAATTATTTGGAGATGGTCTTCCAAGCCGGTCGATTCTGGATAGGCACAGATAATTTTGAGCAGGCCGTCCTGCTCCATCTTTTCAAAATCAATGCCCCAACTGGTCGCATTGCGCAGCAACTGGGCCCGGGATTCCTCATAGGCAAACAAAATCGCCCGCTCCCTGCTGCGGCAAGCATCCTCAACAAACTTGGAAACCAGCAGGGTCTTGCCCGTACCGGTGGCACCGGTGGCCAAAATGATTGAGTCCTTGAAGAAACCGCCACCACACATCTCGTCGAGCTTGGGCACCCCGGAGCTGATGCGCACATTGGAAGATCGCTGGGTGAGGTGCATGGCACCCAGGGGGAAAACGCTGATGCCATGGCCACCCATGGTGAAGGGGAATTCACCCTTCATATGGGTGGTGCCCCGCAGTTTTAAAATCTCAGCAGTGCGGCGCCGCCGTTCACCCTCGAGCACATTGCGCAGAATTACAACGTTGTCAGAAACAAATTCCTCCACCCCATAGCGGGCAATCGGACCATACTCATCTATCCGCTCGGTGGTCATTACCGTAGTGACACCAATCTCCTTGAGCCGGGCAATCAACCTGAAGATTTCACGCCGCACCACTGAAACAGCATCATATTGCTGGAAAACGGCGGTTATCGAATCAATCGCAACCCGCTTTGCCTTATATTTACGGATGGCATAGTTGATTCTCTCGATCAAGCCCGAGAGATCAAAACTGCCGGCCACGTCCTGGCCTTCAGGATCCGGCGAAGCATCAAGAATAAACAGCTTATCCTGCTCAACCATGCTCTGAAGATCCCAGCCAAAACTAGCCGCATTGCGCAATATATCCAGAGGCGATTCCTCAAATGTCACAAAAATGCCAGGCTCGTTGTACTGGCGGATCCCGTTGTAGAGAAAATTGAGCGAGAAAATCGTCTTGCCGGTGCCGGAAGTGCCGCTGATCAGGGTGGAGCGGCCAATGGGCAGGCCCCCATGGCAGACATCATCGAAGCCCTCGATCCCAGTCGGGAGCTTCTGAACCTGCATCAGGGAATTACTGGTGGGGCTTGGTTCCTGCATCGACAGTTGGGGTCTGATCAAAAGCTACTCAAGGCAGCGGCCCATGAGAAGGGAGAAGATCTGTAGGAGCCACGGGCGTGGCTCAGGCTGGATTTTCCTCTGGCCCCTGCTCGTCCGAGCCCTCTTCAGTGAGCTCCTCATAGAGAAGATCCAGGCCGATCAGCACCCGCTCCCGATCGGAGAGGTCGCCAATGATGCGCCGCACCGGGGGGGGCAAGATCTTGGCCAGGGTGGGGGTGGCCAGGATCTTGTCCTCTTCAGCCAACTGGGGGTTTTTCAACACGTCTATTACCTTGAGGGCATAGACGCCGAGAAACTCCGTTTCCAAAATGTTGCGCAGGGTCTTGAGGGCGCGCATCGAGTTTGGCGTATTGCCCGCCACGTAAAGCTTAAGGATGTAGGTCTTGCGGGGAGTCATGTTTCAGGAGCGTCCTGGTTCAAACCATTGTGGGCTGGCCCGTTGCCTGGAGCGGGATGGCTGCCAAGGGAGCATCGGGGGGGATGGAGCGGCGATACATCTCGCAGAGATGGGCCATCACATCAAGGAGGGCTAATCGATAGTCCTGAAGAAAATCGTTCTTGTGTCCTTCCAGTTTGAGGCGCTGCGAGAAAGCATCAATCAGATTCACGTGAATCTCAACAGTTTTTGTAATTGGCAAATCGCTAAAAAAAGCAGTATTCACAAAGCTTTCCAGGGCCTGGTTGGCAGCAGCCGGATCCCGGAAGTAACTGAGCAGCAGGTCTCGGTAGGTGCGTTCGAGCGAATGGAACAGCTCTTCCCGTTCCAACTCGGGCAGGTTGCGCAAAAAGCGGGAGGGATCGCGCTTGTAGAAAACTCCCACAAAGCCCAGGCGGCCCTTCAGCCGGTTGGCCAGCTTCCAGCCCTCAAGGGTCTCGGGCTTGGCCTGCCCGAGGGGCGGGCTAGCCCCGGCCCTCGGGCCGCGCTGGAGGACCCGAGAGATGGCGGCATCGAGGCTGTAGCTGAGCTGCTCGAGCTGATCTGGGGGCAGGTGGACCTCCGCTTGATGGAATTCGGTCTGACCGCTGACCGCACCGATCACCACTGCTGGCAGCTGCAGGCCCAGGTCCGAAAGGGCCTGAAAGGCCTGGCTCTCCAGGGCGCCCTCCTCCAACACCAGGGCATCAAACTCCTCGCGGCGCAGCTCCAGCTGCGCCACAGGATTGGCATCGGGATCCAGCCACACCATCCGCCAGCGGCCGCCGGCGAGCCAGCGGCCGCAAGCCTCCTGGAGAGAGGAATCGCGGATCAGCGAAGCAATGGTGAGGGCCGGTTCGGGCATGGACCGCTTCAACGGCGGGACAACCCGCAGCAAAGGCCACCAAATGTTGACGAAAGGAAGGCCGGAACGGGAGGATTGTTGTTTGTTTTCCCATTTTGTGCGCCAGGCCCAATGACGGCCCGCTCCTTAGCTAGTCAAGGAGCCTCCGTCAGCCTGGCCACGCCCTTGCCGCCATGAGCCCAACCCCCGAAAACACTTCCCAAAACACCTCGCCCACAGCCGAGCAGCCCAGCCCAGCTGGTGGGGCCCCAACCGGCCCCTACGCCATTGTTGAAACTTCAGGTCAGCAGTTCTGGCTGCAACCCAACCGCTACTACGACCTCGACCGGATCGCCCTGGAGGTGGACGGCACCTTGACCATCGACAACGTGCTGTTGGTAAACGACGGCAAGGCGACCACCCTGGGCCAGCCCTACGTCAAAGGCGCCACCGTGGAGCTCAAGGTGATGGCCCATCGCCGCGGCACCAAAATCATTGTCTACAAGATGCGCCCCAAAAAGAAAACCAGGCGCAAAAACGGCCACCGCCAGGAACTGACCCGGGTGATGGTCGAGTCGATCAGCGTCAGCGGCAAGCCGATCGCCTGAAGCAAGTTTCAAATTCCAGTCCCCCTGAATTTCTCCGATCCATGGCCCACAAGAAAGGCACAGGCTCCACTCGCAACGGTCGCGACTCAAACTCCAAGCGCCTCGGCGTCAAGCGCTATGGCGGTGAAACCGTCAGCGCCGGTTCGATCCTGATCCGCCAGCGGGGCACCTCCGTGCTGCCCGGCGTCAACGTCGGTCGGGGTTCGGACGACACCCTCTATGCCCTCGTGGCTGGGGTGGTGAAATTCGAGAGCATCAAGCGCGGCCTGCGCAACCGCAAACGCATCAACATCGCCGTCGCCTAACGGTCGGCTCAGGCCAACCGGTAGGCCCGGGTAGTGATCAAGAAGGGGTGAAACACCTCCAGGAAACGGCCAGAGAGGGTGCGGAAAAAGCTTTCCACCAGCTCCGGGGCGTCGAAATGGAAGGGGTATTCCCCCTGAAAACCCTTGAAGAAATACCAGTTGAGCAGGGCGGTCCCCGCCGGGCCCAACCTGTCGGCAAAGATCTCCAGCTGGGCTGAGGGATCGGCGAGATGTTCGAGCACATCCAGACACACGATCGTGTCGAAGCACCGCGGTAGGGCCGGATCAGCCAGATCCCGGTAACAGCCCAGCTTCGCCGCCAGGCCCAACTCGGTGGCCCGGGCCTCCACAAAAGCGCGGTTGTGGGGGTTGAGATCGACGAACCACACCCGCTCCACCTGGGGAAGGGCCGCCGCCGCCAGGGCATGGCTGCCGATGCCGCCGCCGAAGTCCAGCAGCTGCCCCTGGGCGAAGAGCTGCTGCAGGCGCAGGGTGTCGGCGATGTAGTCGGCACTGCCCAGGTGCCAGGCCGCCAGCTCCAGCAGGTGGCCAGTGCCCACAGCATCTTCATAAAACTGCTCCACCTGCGCGGGATCGAAGGAGCCTGGATGGAGGGCGGCCAGATCGTCAGTGCTGCTGGGCAGGCGGCGCTCCAGCTCTTCGGGCGCTATCGCCAGGAAGGCGGCCAGCTGGGCGCGCAGGCCAAAACCATCGGCCAGAAAGCGCCCAACCCCCAGCCCCGTCTCCGCCATGGCCAAAGTCACCCCGAGCAGTTCAGGCTCAAGCTAAGGGTCAGGGGGCGGAAGCCCCATCGCTCAGTCAGGCAGCTCGGCCCCCGCTTCGGGCACCTCCAGCCAGTGGCGCAACCAGGCCACCAGGCCGTAGAAGGGCAGGGTGTCAACCAAAGCGGCCAGGGCCTTGAACAGGTAGCCACTGGCAATGAAAGAAACCAGCTGGGGCCAGACGGGCTCGCCGGGCCGCACCGGCAACACACCGCTGGCGTAGTGACTAATAAGCACCACGGCACTGGTATCGACCAGTTGGCTCACCAGGGTGGAGCCGTTGTTGCGCAGCCAGAGGGCCTTGCCCCCACTAAACCGCTTCCAGAAATGAAACAGCCGCACGTCGGTGAACTGGGCCGCCAGGTAGGCGACCATCGAGGCCCCAACAGCCCCGAATGCCAGACGGCGGACCTCGAAGAAGGTGGCATCCGGCGCACCGGCAACCCCCGGCAGGATGCCGCCAAGCCAGAGGATCAGCACGATCCAGCCATTGAGAGCAAGCCCGACCCACACCAGCTGGCCCGCCTTCTGCTCACCCCACAGCTCACTGATCAGGTCTGTGCACAGGAAGGTGACCGGATAGGGCAGGGCCCCCACCGCCACCACGATCGGCCAGGAGCCGATCGTGCCCAGCTGGAGAAAGCGGGTGAGGCCAAGGATATTGAGCATGCCCATGGTGCCCAGGAAAATCCCGGCCAGCACCAAAAACGTCAGGTCCCGGCGCTGCTGCAGGGTCATCGAAGCGGATCATGGGACCCTGCAAGGCTGACGCTCCCATCCATGCCTGACCAGCCCTGCGGCTTTCTGGTGCTCGATAAGCCCGCGGGCCTCACTTCCCACGCCTGTGTCGCCCGGGTGCGGCGCGCCTACAAGCTCAAGCGGGTGGGCCATGGCGGCACCCTCGATCCAGCCGTGACCGGGGTGCTGCCACTCGCCCTGGGACCAGCCACCCGGCTACTGCCCTACCTGGAGGGGGACAAGACCTACCGGGGCGTGGTGCAACTGGGGGTGCGCACCGTCAGCGACGACCTCGAGGGGGAGGTGCTGGCCCGAGCCGCGGTGCCTGCCCTCGAGGCGGGGGATCTCACTGCGGCCTTGGCGGCTTTCCGGGGCAAGATCCAGCAGGTGCCTCCCCAGGTGTCGGCCGTGCATGTAGACGGCCAACGGGCCTACAAGCGGGTGCGCCAGGGGGAACAACTGGAACTGGCAGCCCGACCGGTGACGGTGCATCGCCTGGAACTGCTGGGCTGGGATCCCGCCAGCGGGGCCCTGGAGGTGGAGGTGGCCTGCTCGGCCGGCACCTACATCCGCGCCCTGGCTAGGGACCTGGGGGAGGCCCTGGGCTGCGGTGGTGCCCTGGCCAGGCTGCGCCGCACCGGGGCCCTGGGCTTTGACCTGGAGCAGGCCGTGCCCCTGGCATACCTCGATCAGCTCCCCCTGCCGCCCCTGCTGGATCCCCTGGCGGCCCTGGCCCATCTACCCCGGCGGCAGCTGGCCGAGGCGGAGCAGGTGGACTGGCGCTGCGGGCGGGCCATCGGCCAGATCCTGCCCCTGGAGAACGGACAAGCGGTGGTGGTGCTTAGCCAAGATGGCAACCTGGCCGGCATGGCCCGCGCCAGGGGCGAAGGCCTGCTGCAACCCAAGCTGGTGTTCAACGCCGCTGGCTGAACCAGATCAGCTGAACCAGACCAGCCCCCTCGCTCAATTCTCCCCCCCACTCAGATGGCCGGCCACAGCAAGTGGGCCCAGATCAAGCGCACCAAGGCCGTGGTCGATGCCAAGCGGGGGGCCGTATTTACCCGGCTGGGGCGAGAAATCACGGTGGCAGCCCGCAGCGGTGCCGACCCGGCCGGCAACTTCCAGCTGCGCACAGCCATAGAAAAGGCCAAGGCCGCCGGGATGCCCAACGCCAACATCGAGCGGGCGATCGCCAAGGGTTCGGGCCAGGGCAGCTGCTCCGGCGAAGCCTTTGAAGCCGTGCGCTACGAGGGCTACGGCCCCGGCGGCGTGGCGGTGCTGGTGGAGGCCTTCACCGACAACCGCAACCGCACTGCCGCAGAGGTACGCCTGGCGTTCGGCAAACAGGGCGGCAGCCTGGGTGAGACGGGCTGCGTCGGCTACCTGTTTGAGCAGCGCTCGGTGGTGCAAGTGGCTGCTGGGGATGGCCAAGCCATCGATGAAGAGGCCCTGCTGGAGGGGTTGCTGGCCCTGGAGGAGCAGGGCGGCCCCGCCGCCCTCGGCTACAGCCCGCTCGAGCAAGGGACCCTGGAGGTGTTCGGCGGCTTCTCCGACCTGGAGGCCCTGCAGGACGGCCTGCGCCGCCAGGGCTGGGCAGTGGTGGGCTGGGAACACCGCTGGATTCCCCAGACAACCTGCCCCCTCAGCGATGCCGACAGCCTGCGCGCCTGCCTGCGCCTGCTCGATGCCCTTGAGGACCTCGAGGATGGACGCAGCGTCGCCAGCAACCTGGAGGCCGACGAGGCGCTGCTAGCGGAGGTTATGGGCTGAGAGCAGCGGCGCCAAGCACCTGCCAACCCATCTAAGGATCCTCTCGGATCGTTTCCGCATCAACCCGCCGCAGAAAATCGATCAGACCCTGGATGTAAACCACCTGGTCATCAACCATCGCCATATGGCTTCCATTCGGGCAATGGAGATGGGAACCGCGCGGCAGAGCCTTGGCCATGGCCGCCATCTGCTGGGGATCCATGGTGTCGTGGGCGGCACCAATGGTGAGAGTGGGAACCTGAATCCGGGATAGATCAGCCCTGCGATCCCACTGGGCCAACTTGCCACGGGCACCCAGCTCACTTGGACCCTGCATGGGGATATAGACCTTCGGATTGAGGTGCTCAAATGCACGCAGAACCGAATCGGGCCATTGGGCATAGGGCCTGCGCAACACGTGGTGCTCATAGTGGTGCGGGATCAACAACTCCATGTAGCGCGGGTTGTCGTAATCCTCGGCAGCTTCGATGGCCTGGAGCTCGGCCAGAACACCCGCTGGCAGCTGACGGAGAAAACGCTCTTCAGCGTAGCGATTGTACTCCGGCACACTCCAGACCATATTGGAGATTATCAATCCCTTCAGGTATTGCTGGTAGCGCAGCGCATACTCAATCGCCAGTATCCCGCCCCAGGAATGACCAAGCAAGAAAAAATTGCTGCCATCGAGAGCCAGGGCTTGACGAACCTGCTCCACCTCATCGACAAAGCGCCCGATCTCCCAGAGATCAGCGTGATCAGGCTGGCTGCTGTGATACGAACCCAACTGGTCGTAGAAATAGAGCTCGATTCCCGCCTGGGGCAGAAAACTGTCAAACACCTCGAAATACTCGTGGGTGCAGCCCGGTCCGCCATGGAGCAGTAACAGCTTGATGTGCGGACTCACACCGCTGCGGCGTGTCCACACCTCAAAAGTGCCGAAGTCAGTGCGAACCGGAATGCTGCGGACTTGATCAGAATCGAAAACCATGGGCAAGCCAAATCAAGTTACTAAACGAGCCACCTAGGCAACCAAAATTTGGCCATACAGCTTGCCGGGAGAGATCACCGGAAGTCCCTAGGCTCAGCCGTAGCAGTCATGGAAACTACTTTGCCTAGCGAAAGGAAGTCAGCCTACTCCCACACTGTATTGAATAGATAACAAGCATTGACGCCATCGTGGATAAGGTGAAAAAGTAAGGGTATTGATAGACGAGATTTGCTTGCACTCCTGGCTCTTGGCCCTGATCACACTGATAGCAGTGATCCTTACAACTCCAGTCATTGGGCGTCATTTCTACGAAGTTTTTGATGGAGGGCCACAGCCGGCATGGGACCGCTGGCTGAGTCCTTTGGAGCAGCGGCTGTTGCACTGGGTCGGTGACAAGGGCAAAAACTCCGATTCGGCGATGGAGTACCTGATGCCGCTAATTATCAGCAATGCCTTTTTTGCCACCGCCGCATTGCTGGTGATGATCTATCAACCAGCTTGGCTTAATTCCCAAAGCTTCGCGGGCTTGAGCTGGGGCTTGGCTCTTCATACAACAATATCCTTCGTCACCAGTTGCGATCAGCAACATCTGATACCCGAAGCCAGCCTCGGCAACCTGGCCCAGCTCGGGGCAATACAATTTTTAATGTTCGTCTCTGCAGCAACGGGCCTGGCGACAGGGTATGCCTTTATCCGTGGGCTCACCGGCAAGCCTATCGGAAACTTCTATCACGACCTGATTCGCTCATTAACGCGAGTGCTGATTCCGGGATCACTCCTACTCGGAATTACCTTATTGCTCTGCGGTGTACCCATGACTCTAGCCCCGCCGCTTGAAATCACCACCCTCGAGGGAGGTAAACAGCTCCTGTCGCGCGGACCGATCGCCCTATTTGAAGCGATCAAGCAACTGGGCATCAATGGCGGAGGCTTTGTCAGAGGAAATTCAAGTCATCCGTATGAAAATCCCAACTTGCTGAGCAACCTAATCAGCACCTGGGCCATGATGGCACTTCCGGCAGCAACCATTGATGCGTTTGGTCGCTCTGCCGGCAACAGGCGCCAGAGCAACCTATTGCTATTCCTTGTATTTTGCCTACTCTCAACTGCTGCAGTTCTGGCAATGTGGGCCGAGCAAGGAGGCAATCCCCTACTCAGTACGTGGCTTGATGGCGTCAATCTGGAAGGGAAAGAGCTGAGATTCGGCGCCCAACTCTCTGGCTTCTGGAGCATGGTAAGCACCGGCACGATGACTGGCTCACTGAATGGAACTCTGGACTCCTCGATGCCAATCACCATATTACTAGCCCTTTTCAACCTATTTCTACAAGTACTTCTTGGAGGCCTGGGCACTGGAGTGGCCTACCTGCTTTTGTTCCTGGTACTGGCGGTATTCGTAACCGGCTTAATGGTCGGTCGAACACCTGAATTCCTAGGTCGAAAAGTTGAGAAATCGGAAGTGATCTGGGCCAGTGTTGTGCTCCTAATTCACCCAGTCATAGTTCTTCTACCCACGGGCTTTGCCCTGATGTCTGAGCCTGTGCGGAACACGGTCAGCATGAGCACTTCTCATGGTATCTCGCAAGTTGTCTACGAATTTGCCTCTGCTGCGGCAGCCAATGGCAGCGGGCTGGAAGGGTTGTCTGACAACACCCTCTGGTGGAATCTAACAACCAGCATATGCATGATCTGCGGTCGCTATCTGCCAATAATGGCAATGCTGGTGATAGCCGACGGATTCCGGCGCAAACCTGCCGTGGAACCAAGCCCAGGCTCGCTACGCACGGACACCGGATTGTTCACCGGGGTGACCGCAGTTGTGGTGTTGATACTCGGCGCATTGACCTTCTTCCCTGTGATGGCTCTAGGGCCAATCGCGGAAGCCCTCTCACTCGCTTCCTGAGCGGCATCCATGACAACATCCCTGCATGTTCAATTCCCCCGCATGCCTCGGGGCCCAAGAGAAAACCGACACCATCTCAATCAACCCCACAACCGGGGGCTGCTCAAACCAGCCATTGTTGATTCATTCAGAAAACTGGATCCAAGGCAGGCCATCCACAACCCTGTGATGTTTGTGGTCTGGTGCGGGACGGCACTTTGTCTGTTACTAACCATTGAACCCCGATTGTTCAATGCCCAGGCGCCTGACCAAGGGAGAGGATTCAATGGGCTGATCAGTCTAAGTCTACTGGCGACCCTTTTATTCTCAAATTTTGCCGAGGCCCTAGCTGAAGGGAGGGGGAAAGCGCAGGCGAATGCTTTACGCAGCACTCAAGCCAGCACCCAGGCAAGACGAGAGTTCGCAGATGGGTCATTTGAGCTGATTGATTCCTCCAAACTGCGACGCGGTGATGTAGTGCAGGTTCAGGCTGGCGAGGTGATTCCGGCAGATGCTGAAGTCATTGCAGGCGTTGCCTCTGTTGATGAATCGGCCATCACCGGTGAATCGGCTCCTGTTCTCAAGGAAGCAGGCTCAGATGTAGCCGGATCAGTTACCGGGGGCACCAAGGTACTTTCCGATCAACTGACCCTGCGCGTATCCTCCGATCCCGGTAAAGGGTTCATTGATCGGATGATTGCCCTAGTGGAAGGCGCAGAACGAACCAAAACACCCAACGAAATCGCCTTAACTGTACTGCTAGCAGTACTCACGCAGGTTTTTCTGATCAGTGTGGCTAGCCTCTCGCCGATTGCCGATTTCGTGGGTGAGCCTCCCTCTGTGGTCACCCTGGTGGCACTGCTCGTGGCCCTGATCCCAACCACAATTGGTGGCTTGCTGAGTGCCATTGGCATCGCTGGCATGGACAGGGTTGCTCAGTTCAACGTGATCGCAACCTCAGGGCGAGCAGTGGAAGCCTGCGGTGATGTCAATACACTCATCCTGGACAAGACAGGTACCATCACCGTCGGCAATCGCCTGGCAGAAGAGTTCCTCCCGGTCACAGGCCGCAGCGTGAGTGAACTGGCGGAGGTGTCGCTTGGATCTAGTTGTTTTGACCAGACCCCCGAAGGTCGCTCGATTGTGCGACTGGCAGAAAAACTGGGTGCAGCTTTGCCATTTGATCTAGCTCGAGCTACGGCGATCGATTTTTCAGCCCGCACACGCATGAGTGGCTGCGACGTATCCGGTGGAAGCGAGTTTCGCAAAGGTGCTGTTGACGCTGTCAAAGGGTTTGTACGATCCCGTGGCGGGGAAAACAGCCTTGAGCTTGATCATCTATTCGAGCAGGTCTCCAGCCTTGGCGGCACTCCCTTGGCCGTCTGCCGTGGGTCCGAAATTTACGGGGTAATTTATCTCAAGGACATTATCAAACCAGGCATACGTGAGCGGTTTGAACAACTGCGGCGCATGGGGATCAAGACGGTGATGCTGACCGGCGACAACCCAATTACAGCTTCAGTCATTGCCCGCGAGGCAGGAGTCGATGATTTCATTGCCGAAGCAACACCGGAAGACAAAATCAATGTCATCAAGCAAGAGCAGAGGCTTGGCAAACTGGTAGCAATGACAGGAGATGGCTCTAACGATGCGCCGGCATTGGCCCAAGCAAATGTTGGTGTAGCCATGAATTCAGGCACCCAGGCAGCCAAGGAAGCTGCGAACATGGTGGATCTCGACAGTGACCCCACCAAGCTCATCGACATTGTGACCATCGGCAAGCAACTACTGATCACACGGGGGGCACTCACAACCTTCTCGATTTCCAATGACATTGCTAAATATTTTGCCATCCTGCCAGCCCTATTCTCTGATCTAGGCCTTGAGGCACTCAACATCACAAATCTGACCTCCCAAAAGTCGGCGATCCTTTCAACGATGATATTCAACGCTTTAGTAATTCCAGCACTGGTCCCCCTCGCCTTGCGCGGCGTAGAATTCCACCCTATGAGTGCCGATCAGATGCTACGTCGCAACCTGCTGATTTACGGCGCCGGTGGAATCGTCGCACCCTTTATAGGAATCAAATTGATCGATATCGTCGTTAGCTCTCTTCGCCTAACCTGAGGACAAACAAGTGACACGCTTTCTGCAAATTCGCTTTTTGCTCCCATTGCTGATCGTTGCGGGGACATTGATCATTGCGCCGCAATTTGCCAATTCCAATCCTCCGTTGCAGAGCCATACTCTCGCCCTCCTACTAAGTAGCACAACAGCAATGTCGGCCTATTTATTCGCTGTGATCGCTCAACCGGAAAAATTCTGATGTCAATCCCTGCTCACCTCTGGCGTGCAGCACGCCTCACCATCGCTCTATGGCTGCTGACCGTGGTGGTTATCAGCTTGCCAATGCTGGGGCTAGCAGGCATCTTGACATCCGATTCAGCAAATGGAAGTTTGCTCAAACGCAATGGCGTAGTTGTGGGATCCCGCCTGATTGGTCAACAGTTCAGCTCCAGGCGTTATCTGAACGGACGTCCCTCTGGGAAGGTCATCCTTTCTGCAGGAAATCCCCTCCTAGCCGAACGCGTTGCTCAGACTGCCCAAGCTTGGCATGACTCCGGAATTGATCAACCAGCGGCCGATCTGCTCTTGAAATCTGGTTCTGGCGTGGACCCCCACATCAGCCTTGAGGCCGCCCGCCAGCAATTGCCTTCCTTGGCACGCGAACGGGGAGTATCGATGGCCCAGCTGGAAGGGCTGGTCAGACAAAATCAGGAAGACCTCAGATCACTACGTTCCATCCAACCAGTGGTCAATGTGTTGGACTTCAATTTGGCTCTTGATAAACTCGACGCCGCATCAAAGAAGAGCAGGAAGTCATGACCAGCTTCAGCCAGCGTCGAGGGCGCCATAAAATATTCATCGGAATGGCTCCAGGTGTCGGCAAAACCTACCGCATGCTTCTTGAAGGCAAGTATGCGCTTCGCGAAGGTACCGATGTGATGGTAGGACTTCTGGTAACCCATGGGCGTGTCGAAACGATCGCTGCATCAGAAGGTCTTGAACTGATTCCTCGAAAATGCTTGCGGTACCAGGATGTTGATCTCGACGAAATGGACGTTGAGGCGATCGCGACACGGCGTCCTCAGCTGGTGCTAATCGACGAGCTGGCCCACACCAATGTTCCCGGCAGCGCAAGGGAAAAGCGCTGGGAAGACGTGGAATTCCTTCTACTTTCAGGAATGGATGTCTACTCAACTCTCAACATCCAGCATATCGAAAGCCTCAACGACGTGGTTACAGAGCTGACCGGGGTGATCGTGCGCGAAAGAGTTCCAAATCACGTACTGGCCACTGCCGACGAGGTTGTGCTTGTTGACGTAACGCCGGAAACCCTGCAAGAGCGGCTCAAGGATGGGAAAGTGTATGCGCCAGAGAAGGTGGCGCAAGCACTCACGAATTTTTTTAAACGAAAACATCTAGTCGCGCTTAGAGAAATTGCACTGCGACAAGTTGCCGATCGAGTAAACGATGAAGCAGCCATCAAACCTGTAAGAGAGAGGATGATGGTGTGCCTGAAAGTGGTTCCAAATATTCACAGGAAGCGCCTGCTGCGGCGTGCTTCTCGCCTAGCCCTGGCCATGGATGCTCAGCTGACGGTCCTGACCGTGCATGATCCCTACAAATTTCTCGGCCGGGAAGAGACATTAATCATGGAAGAATGCCAGCAAATGTGCCTGGATGTTGGAGGAAACTATCTAGAGGAGGAAAGTTCAGATCCCCTGGAGACGATCGCCCGAATCGCACGCGAGGAGAAGATCACCCAAATCGTGCTCAACCAAAGCAAGCCCTCGCGCAGGCAAGCGCTGTTCGGCCATTCCATTCACGAGCAACTGCGGCGCAAACTTCAAGAGGAAGAGATCGACTTCTACCTGATTGCCGAAGAAACCCCACACAAAACCCAAGAAATAGATTGAGCCGAACTGGCGGCTAACGAATCGCCTCAGAGCGCACCGCTGCACCCAAGAGAGTACGCAAGGCGGTGGACCTATCAACAAGGAACAAGCGTCGTTGTTCCTGTGAAGCCACCGGTCAAACCGCCGCCCAAACCCCTCTATTGCGTCCCCCCTGCCACCCCACTAAACGCCCCGTATTCACCCTGCCGCGCTCGCCCTGGGAACCCTGGCCCTGCTGCCGTTCATGCCCACCGTGCCGTCGGAGCGGGGGATGATGACCCGCTTCGCCCGCATCGGCATCGGCCCGGGACGGCCCTTTGATCCGAACCGGCTGGATCCAGCCACCCGCAGCGCCATCGAGGCCGGCCGGCGCCGCTACAAATCTGCGCACTAAAGCTCTGGCCCAAAACAGTTCCAAGGGCTTCTTCGGCAGCCGTGACGAACTGGGAGCCGACTACCTCACCTACCGCTCGATGGGGGCCCTGCTGGGGATCTATGGCAACAGTGACGCCGAGGCCTTCTACGCCAGCCAGCAGACCGGGCCCGATGGCCAGGTGCTCGACGGCCGCCGCCAGTGGGTGCTGCGCTTCCCCGCCGGCCAGCTGCCACCGGTGAGTGAGTTCTGGTCGATCACGATGTACAACCTGCCGCAGCGGTTGCTGGTGGCCAATCCCATCAACCGCTATTCGATCGGGGATCGCACCCAGGGGCTGAAGCTGGGGGCCGATGGCTCCCTGGAGATCTATCTCCAGCACGACAACCCAGGCCCCGCCAAGGCCTCCAACTGGCTCCCTGCCCCGGCCGGACCTTTCTTCTTCGTGGGCCGTCTCTATGGGCCAGGCCCGTCGGCCCTCTCAGGGCAATGGCAGCTACCGGCCCTGCAGGAACATCCCTAGGGCAGCTTGATCCGCCACCACCTCCAGCCGGGGGTGGTGCTGCAGCCAGCTGGCTGGCACTTCAGGGCAGGGGGGCTCCTGCAAAGCCCGTTTCAAGATGGCGGCCTTACTGGCGCCGGTGACCACCAGCAGGATTTGCCCTGCAGCAAGGATCTCCGCCAATCCAAGCGTGATCGCCTGGGCCGGCACCGCCTCGGGATCGCCGCCAAAGGCGCCAGCGTTCTGGGTCCGGGTGGCGGCGCTGAGGGTCAGGCAGCGGCAGGGGGCCTCAGCCCCGCAGGGGGGCTCGTTGAAGCCCACATGGCCGTTTAAGCCCAGACCGAGCAGCTGCAGCCCCACGCCACCGGCAACCGCGAGCGCGGCCCCATAGCGCCGGGCTTCAGCCTGGGGATCGGCCGCCAGGCCATCGGGCAGCAGCACCTGCTCAGGCCGCAACCCCAGCGGGCCCTGCAGCTGGCCGGCCATGAAAGCCTTGAAAGAGCGCGGATCGTGGGGCCCCAGGCCCACATATTCATCGAGATTGAAGCTCAGCCAGTCGGCACGAGTCTGCCGCTGCTGCTGGCTGCCAAGCCGGCCCAACTGCTGCCGCATCGCCGCATAAACCGGCACCATCGTGCGCCCGGTGGCCAGGCCCAGGGGCCGCTGCGGCTGGGCCTGGCGGGCCTGCAGCAACCGCTCTGCCGCAGCTGCCGCCACGGCCTGGGCGTCCGCCAATGCAAGCAATTGCACGCTCAGGGGCTGGCGTAGGGGCGCAGCTCCGTGCCGCGGTAGTAATGGCGAAGGATTTGGTCATAGCTCTGGCCCCGTTGGGCCAGGCCCAGGGCACCCCACTGGCTCATGCCCACCCCGTGGCCGTAGCCCCGGCCAACCGCCAGCAGCGATGGGAGCGGCAGTTGCACCTGGGGCTGTACACCCCCAACTTGGTACTGCTCCGGCAGCAAGGGTAGGGGGGGCAAGACCGCCAGCTCTGAGGCCACCAGCTCAAAGCGCACCATGGTGCTCCTGAGGCCGAGGCGGCTGCGGAGCTGGGCTCCACTGACCACCAGGGTGCCGGAGGGACCACTCACCCGGGCCTGACTCACCCTCCCGGTGCTGGTGGTCGAGAGCACGTCGATGCGTTGGGCTCCGCCGATCTCGGCAAAAGCCTGCTGGAGCTGCTCGGGCTCAAGACGCTGCTGCCAGGCCTGCACCGGGCTTGCCTGGTCAAAATCGGGCACGCTGACCAAGTAGGGCAGCTGCTGGCTCCAGAGGTCACCGCTGTTTTCGGTCGCGCCACCACTGCTGCTGTGGAAAACCGCATTGGCCAGAGTGGAGCCATACATCAGCACCTGGCCGCGGGTGCTGAGCACCGCCTCTCGGGTGGAGGGGGTTTCCGCGTCCACACCTTTGTAGACCTGGCTCGACACGGTGGCGCTCAGGTCAAATGGATCGGCGGGCTTGCGCTGCCGCAGGGCGTAGGTGCGGGCTGCCACGGCCTGGGCCCGCAGGGCCGCCTGGGGCCAGCTGGCCGGCATCTCGCTGCCCACCACGCTGGGCAGGTATGACTCGAGGCCGACGTGGTTGATGGCCCGCAGGCCAGAACCTCCAACCAGCACCTGCAGCCGGCCCCGGTAGCCGCGCTGCTTCAGCTGGAAATCGGCCCCCTCGGCAGGCCGCGAGGCCGGCTCGAGCCAGATTTCCCTCGCCGCTTGCAGCCGCTCAACTCCACCGCCGCGCTCCAGCACCAGCTCACCTTCGGCCAGGCGCAGCACGACCTCCTCACCGGCGGCTAGCGCCAATCGCTGGCCGCCTATGCGCAGCACCAGGGGCTGCTGCTGGGCGGCCAGCGGCAGGCTTTCCGCTTCCAGGATCAGCACCCTCATCTGGGGCTCCATAGACTGCATTCCAAGGGCCCCAGGCACGGCCGCGGCCAGCATGAGCGTCGCCATGGGCCAGGGGAACAACCATGACGCCATCCGGAACACCAGCTGTAGGCAAGGGACCTCATTTTGCCCGGCGTGGCAGCATGCGCCAGAGGCGGCAAGACCGTGCAGGTCACCTTTCTAGGCACCAGTTCGGGAGTGCCCACCCGCGGCCGCAATGTGTCAGCGGTGGCACTGCGCCTGCCCCAGCGCAGTGAACTGTGGCTATTCGACTGCGGCGAGGCCACCCAGCACCAGTTCCTGCGCAGCGAGCTGCGGGTCAGCCAGCTGCGGCGGATCTTTATCACCCACATGCACGGCGACCATGTGTTCGGCCTGCCCGGCCTGCTGGCCAGCCTCGGGCTGGCGGGCAGCTGCACGGGCATCGATCTCTATGGCCCCGATCCCCTGCGCGACTACCTCGAAGGGGTGCTTCGCACCTCCTCCACCCGGATCGGCTACCCCCTGCGCACCCACAGGGTGCAGGCCGCCGCCAGCAGCGGCGCCCTGCTGCTCGACGACGACGACCTCACCGTGCGCTGTACCCCGCTCAACCACCGGGTGCCGGCCTTTGCCTATCGGGTTGACCAGAAACCGCGGACCGGTCACTTCGATGTGGAGCGAGCCAGGGCCCTGGGCATTGCGCCCGGGCCGATCTACGCCGAGCTCAAGGCCGGCCACAGCGTCACGCTCGATGACGGCCGGATCATCAACGGCGCCAGCCTCTGCGGCCCCGATCGCCCCGGCGCCAGCGTGGTGTATTGCACCGACACCGTGTTCTGCGAGGCGGCGGTGAAGCTGGCCGCCGGCGCCGACCTGCTGATCCATGAAGCCACCTTCTCCCACGCCGAGGCGGCACTGGCCTACCAGCGCCAGCACTCCACCAGCACCATGGCGGCCCAGACCGCCCTGGAGGCCGGCGTCAAGCAATTGGTGCTGACTCACCTGAGCCCCCGCTACATGCCAGGCAACGCCATGACCCCGGACGACCTGCTGGCGGAGGCCCGCGCCATCTTTGCCAACACCTTGGTGGCCAAGGATTTTCTCAGTCTGGACATCACCCCCGCCGAACCGGCCACGGCCTAGCCCTGCAACAGTTCAAGTGATTCCGCTGCGGAGGGCCCTTTCCCCGTGATACAAAATCTCCGCTGCGGTTTTTTACCGCTTACCCGCCGGCTTTTCCCAATGGCCTCCTCCTTTCCCTCGGCTGCCCTCCGCAAGGCCGTTCGCGTTCTTGCTCGGACCATGCTGGCCCTGCTGCTGTTCACGGGCTTCGGCAGCCCAGCTCTGGCGGCCGCCTGGACCAGCGAGCAGCTCACCGTGCCCGCCACACCCGACGGCACCCTGGTGACCTTCAGCGAGCAGGAAATCAAGGCTGGCCGCAAGGTGTTCAACAGCAGCTGCGGCGAGTGCCACGCCGGTGGCATCACCAAGACCAACCAGAACGTGGGCCTCGATCCCGAGACCCTGGCCCTGGCCACCCCATCCCGGGACAGCGTTGAGGCCCTGGTGGACTACATGAAGGACCCCACCTCCTACGACGGGGAATACAGCATCGCCGACGTGCATCCGAGCATGCGCAGCAGCGACATCTTCGTGAAAATGCGCGACCTCGACGATGACGACCTGCGCCTGATGGCCGGCTACATCCTGGTAGCCCCCAAGGTGCAGGGCATCCAGTGGGGCGGCGGCAAGATTTACTTCTGAGCCCGGGGGGGCGGCTCCTTGTTGACCTGATCCAGGGAGCTCGGCAACTTGCTGTACCACCACTCCTGCAACTCCGAACCCAGTCGCTCCGTAAACAGGGTGATCACGGTTCGGGTCGGGCGGGCCCCCGGCTGAAGCAGCTCCACCGCGTAGGTGGGACAGCGCCGCGAAGCCAGGTCTGCCACAAAGCGACGTCCAACCCGCCGCCAGCTGGGCTCCTTGCTGCGCCAGGCCAGCCGGCAGCAGGGCCAGGGCAATTCCTCACGGTCAAACAAGCGACAGCAGGGGCCCAGCACCCGATAGGTGTACTGACCACCGGGGCTGGCGTGCTCGCTGCCTGGGTCAAGCAGGGCAGTGGCGGCCTGGGCAGACACAGATCTACGACTCCGGGACGACAACAAAAAAGCCACCCCGAAGGGTGGCAGATAGGGGCCAAGCACTCAAGCCCGGGCGCTCAATAGAGCTCTTCTTCAGCGTGGGTCTTGATGGTGCAGTCGCTGGTGGGGTAAGCCACGCAGGTGAGCACGAAGCCTGCCTCGATCTGGTCGTCGTCAAGGAAGCTTTGGTCGCTCTGGTCAACGGTGCCGGTGGTCAGCTTGCCGGCACAGGTGGAGCAGGCACCCGCCCGACAGGAGTAAGGCAGATCGACGCCCTGTTCCTCAGCGGCATCGAGGATGTACTGGTCATCAGGAACCTCGATGGTCTTGTTGAGGCCTTCGCTCTCGCTGATGAGGGTGACCTTGTAGGAAGCCATGAAAA
>NZ_JAGQCR010000029.1:0-20078 GCF_024346295.1 Cyanobium sp. BA20m-14 | reverse complement strand
CTTATTTCCGAGCTCAAGAGTTGCTAATCCAGGGACACAGCTATCTCGATGGAAGCGGGGACGTAGACGCCTGTGAAACCGAGCTCTGACAGTGGCATTTTGCAATATCGCGAAGCCGCATTGATGGTTGACACTGGAGCCCGTGGAGGTAAAGCCTTGCCTGCCGATGTAGTGGATTGACACAGCATGTGGGCTTGGTATATTCAGGGGACCACGCCAATATCAGATGATTACCGGATCCGACCTGCTCGCCAAGGTCAAGGAACTGGGCGATGTCTCCAAGTCAGAGCTCGTGCGTGAGTGCGGCTATGTGAGCACCAAAAAAGACGGCGGCGAGCGCCTCAACTTCACCGCTTTCTATGAGGCCCTGCTGGGCGCTAAGGGTGTAAGCCTCGGCACCGATACCGCCGGAAGGGGCAAGGGTGGGCGCAGCCTTAGCTATGTGGCAACTGTTCAGGGCAACGGCAATCTGCTGGTGGGCAAGGCCTATACAGCCGTGCTCGACCTACTGCCCGGCGATGAGTTCGAGATCAAGCTTGGCCGTAAGCAGATCAAGCTGATTCCCCTGGGCAGCGCAGATGAGGAGTGAGCAGACACCAGCCGTGATCTCGTGCGCTGTGAAAACCGGCACCCGAAAATAGGTGCCGGCATAACCGCCTGCAATCCCTTGGTGGGGATACAACCACAACGATTGGCGCAGCGGAGTGGTCGCGCAAAAGGCGACGTATCCGCTGGCCTTCGGCGGAACGCTCATCAATGGCCTTGCGGCGTTCATTGGCCAACCGGAACATCAACGTGGGCAAGACGTTGTAGGTGTGGACCGCCGTGGCCTCCTCAGAGAACAGGATCCGAGCCGTGGAAGGGAAAAACGGCTGAAGACCAGACCCGTAACCAACGCGGTCACGAACAACCCCAGCAAGGACTCGGCGGTGATGAGCAGATTGCTGTAAAGGCTTGTCGGAAACAATGCCCCCTAGCCGATCGAGCCCAAGGTATGGAGGCTGAAGAAAAAGATCCCCAAAGCTGGAAGCGGTTCCATCCACCCGTGCGATTCCCTGGGGATCGAGTACATAAAGACCCGCGACAAGCAGGCTGAGGAGCAGGTAGCCGGAGGCAACCAAGCCGAAAAAAAACTGGCCAGGGAACAGCCAGCAAAAGGTGATTGGGGTACCGCAAACGCCGGACCCAGTTCGCCGGATTCACGGCCGAAACGATGCCACCGTGCTTCTGAAGCCGCTCCTGCCCTGGTATTGAAGGCTCTCCCTTGATCGGTCCCCGCGGTTTACAAGATCTGCGCCCGTGCCAACCCGCCCCACTCGGCTGGAGCGCACGAAATGAAAACTCAAGCCATAGCGTTCCAGAGCAGGCAACCAGTCCCCGGCTCTGGTGGGCAGGCACCTTTAGCCAGTTGTAGTCAATGCTCGCTAACGCAGCTGTAGTGCTCAGCGTTTCCGCGCAATTGTGCGAATTCCGGGTGATCTGGATCAAGGGCCTGCCACCACCAGCGCCCATCGGAGTAACTGGCAATCCCAGCATTATTGGTACGTGGTAATTGCAGACTCAGTTCGCGCCAGCGCAGCACCATGAAGGCTCCAGGCACTGTGTCGTCGTTGCTATTGGGGATATCTACAGCATCCACAGACCCGTTGAAGGCGATTGCATCCAGCGAGTCGCCCTCACAGAGGAAATGCTGCGCGGCGCCACTGCTGGCATATGCGCTTGGCGCCGTCAACAGCATCAACAGGCTCATGGCAATGGCAACAATCTCTCTGCGCAATTTCCTTTCCCTTATGGCAGTCAGGTGCGATTCACTTTGGCAGTTAATGGGCGCATCGTCATCAGACGTCGGCATGGACCGGCTGGCAAAGGTCACGCCTCTCTAGCCAGAAGCCAGCACAAACAGAATAAGATCCATTTTGGTGAATCAGTGAGCAGAAGTGGGATCCCCTTGTGGGCGCCTCGAAAATTAAGGGATTTGCCAGCCTCAGCAACCGTTGTATTTCAGTCAAGAAGGATTCCAGATAGGGCTGCCGATGTCACCATCACCTGGCTACAGGTGGGCCATGGCAGGACGTAAGCAGGCAGGTCAGTCACGTCACCTGCAGCGCGACTGGACTAGAAGACTGCACCACTAGCGACTAGTTTCAACCTTTAGGGGCCAGAATCCAACTTATGGAGCTCCATGCAGACCTCAGTCAGCGGGCGGTGCTCGACACCAATGCTCTCAATTGGAACCAAACCCCTATGGCGGGGGTGGAGCGGCGCCTACTTGATCGCAATGGCGGCGAGGTAGCCAGGGCAACCTCGATCGTGCGCTATGCCCCAGGCAGCCACTTCGAGCGCCATCTTCATGGCGGCGGCGAAGAGATCCTGGTGCTGGAGGGCACTTTCTCAGATGAACAAGGCGACTACCCAGCCGGCACCTACCTGCGCAACCCCGCTGGCTCCAGCCATGCTCCATTCAGCGAAGCGGGCTGCACCATCCTGGTCAAGCTGCACCAGATGCACCCGGCAGATCAGCAGCAGCTGGTGAAAAACACCAATAAAGAAGCCTGGATTCCAGGACTGGTCAGGGGGTTGGATGTGCTGCCGCTGCACGCCTTTGGCTCTGAACACCTAGCCCTAGTGCGATGGGCCCCGGGAACGGTGTTTCAGACCCACAGCCATCCAGGTGGGGAGGAGATTCTGGTGCTCGCAGGCGTATTCAATGACGAACACAGCACCTATCCGGCTGGCAGCTGGCTGCGCAATCCGCCCGGCAGCGTGCACAGGCCATGGAGCGAAACCGGTTGCACGATCTGGGTTAAAACCGGCCATCTACCGGAGACGATTGCTCCGCAGAGCCCCCTGATGCACGAATCAAAGAGGTGACTTCCTTCCTGAGACAGGGGGAGACACGCTGCATAACATTGCAGGTTTGATAGCTCACAGTTCAACAGAGATACTTGGCTAGAATGAAACCAGCATGACCGATACGGAAAATAAATTCAAATGAGCCCGTTTCCAGCCCTACCCCTTTGGCTTACATGGGCTTTACTTTCAGCAATTTTTGCTAGCGCTTCTGCCGTACTCGGCAAAGTAGGACTTGAAAACATTGAGGCCGACCTAGCCACCCTTATCCGCACAGTGGTCATATCAATATTCTTGCCGTTGCTAATCATTGCAACCGGCAAATGGAGCAATCCATTTGAACTATCACAACAGACTTGGGTATTCATAACCCTGTCCGGCATTGCCAGCGGCCTGTCTTCCTTCTGCTTTTTTAGGGCATTGAAACAGGGAGATGCGTCATTAGTGGTGCCCATTGACCGCCTCAGCTTGCTGTTTGTCGCCCTTATCGGATTCGCCTTTCTTGGCGAACGCCCCTCAGCTACTGGCTGGACAGGACTATTGCTCATCGCCGGAGGAGGATTGCTGTTATCACTAGCCGAATAAATTCCAAAATAGATTATATTATTAGCCGCAGCCAATCATATTAGCCGCCAAGCTGATAAAATTAAATGCATCATTTCCCGATGCCAAAATACGCTGGCAACATCAAAGCCCAAGAGAATGCGACGCTACTCTTCAGCGTTACCCTCAACCTTTCCAAAGACATTACCCCATACATCACCCTTGACATCCCCCCAAACGCTTCCCTCAACATTGCCATTAACATTACCTAAAACATGGCGGCCAACATTTGCACCAACATCACGTCCGACATATCCTTCTACACTTCCTTCAACGTCTCCATGTATATCACCGCGAACACTGCCCTGAATGCTACCGGTAACGTCCCCCCAGACATTTGCATTGACTTGGAGAATACGAAGCTTGCCGTCTACAAGTCCAAAAGTGACAAGCTTATTGATTTCCTCGATCTCAGACATTCTCTTAGATACTAAGTGAGTAGTGCAGCATAGACCATGGAGAGGATTGCCAAAACATTATTCTCCGTGGCTACGATCCCACTGCAGCGTCAAAGTAGGTTGCTCCACGCAAGCTATTACTAGCGGATGACCAACCAGTTCAGAAGAAACGCAGGCTGATATCAAGCTCCTTAGTAGGGGATAGCGCTCCACCATCGCTGCGTATTCAGGTGAATTGCGATAGGAGTGCTCCAGAAGCCGGTAGTCCTGATCTGGCTGCATCGCACCAGCGGGAGCGCCATACAGAATCGAAGAGGGCTCTGCCTTGTCTAGGTCCGCTTCAGGATCGATTGGCCTAAGACTCAATTTTTCGGTTGACATGGACATATTAAGTGGGTGCGCTCGGGGCTGCTTCAGAGGGCTCCTTTACAAAACTGGCGCAGCGGAAAGGCAATTGAGCCTGATGTCAGGGGGATCAAACAGAAGCAGCTGACTCAGTGGTTCCGCTGGAGGGGCCATAAGCCTCATTTCTAGGCAGCCAATCCATAGGCCGCGCCATCAGCCGGATCATTTATTCCCAGCTCCAGGCGCCAATCGCCAACGGACCGCTCCCAGCCCACCTCCCACCGGGCCGCTATCAAGCAGTGGGCCTGATGGCCGATCGCCATGCCGTGAGCCACCGCCTTGGCTAGTTCCTCATAGCGCTGCAGCTGAAGGCGGAAGCTGGCTAGTTGGCCGGCGGTGGTGAGCAGCACATAGGCGGGAAAGCCGATTTGGGCGGCGGTGATCGCCAGCACGCCGCTTTCGCCTGCTGCTGAGGTGCCAAAGCCACCCACCACATGGTGGATGTCGTGGGTGGTGGCTACCCGTTGGGTGAGCCATTGGGCCTCGCTATCAATCGGGCGCGGCCGGAAAAATTCCGGGTCGTAGTTGAGCCGGCGGATCAGCTCGGCGTAGCTGCGGCCCAAGCTCCCCACTGGAAGCTGGATCAGCCGCTCGATGTCGGGCTGCAGCGGCGGATAGCGCTGCTCGAGCATTTCCGCTCCACCAGCCACCGCCTTAAGCGCCTTATCGAATCGACCATCTGGGGACTATCGATCATGTTGTCGAGCAGATCGGCTATCGAGTTCAGATCGCCGCCACTGCGACCTATCGCGGCAAGCAGTTTGAGGTTGTTGGCCGCCCGCAGCAGCGCACCAAACCGCGACATAAACCAATCTCAACTGCCTCCAGTATGACTGATACTTTCCACCTTCACGAGCAAGTGGTGGAGCAGTGGACAAAAGGCTCAAGGATTCATACGAACACGAACCGATCTATTATATTCAAAATTCGAGATCATTCCATCTGGTGAGACGATAACCTCCAGTTTCCAGAGTGGCCGCTTTGCGCTAAGTCGTCCGACCAGGAGGAACACCAAGAGACTGGTAACGATATCCCCTAGAGCTGGACTTGTGGTGGCCTTCGCCATGATCCCTGAGGCGCTCAGGCTTGCTCCCACTCAATCTTCACCACATCTACCGGACCGCGGCCGCCGCGATTCAGCTCAGTGGCGGCTCGCAGGGCAGCTTCGTGGGTATGAAAAAGAAAGGCATCAGAAGTGCTATCAACATCGACGAGTCGCTGATCCTCGCCGGCAATGGCCAGAAATGTGCCATCGCTAAGACGCTTCAGGGCATATCGCTCAGCCTGGGTGCAGTCCATCGGATGGGATGGATCAATCTCGGGAGCCCAAAAATGCATGGCTTCAAGCCCTTCGCCTATACCTAATAAACCTAGCCAGGGCTGACGCTGTCGACTACGCCCGGCAGGATCATCTCAAGCACGGCGCCGCCTTCAGCCTGGTTGCTCGCCTGGATCCGTCCGCCGTGGGTAACGGCGATCTGCTGCACGATCGACAAGCCCAGGCCACTGCCGATCCGGTTACTTCGGGCCCGAGATGGATCACCTCGGTAAAAGCGTTCAAACAGATGGGCTAGGTCTTCTTCGCTAAGCCCGGGTCCCTGATCAGCCACGCTCAGCTGGCACCACTCACCGCGGCGATCAAGGCTGACCCGCACCACCCCACCATCGGGGCTGTAGCGCAGGGCGTTATCAAAAAGGTTGAGCAGGGCCCGGTGCAGGCGGGAATTGTCGCCGCTCAAACGCAACTGCGCTGGTGCAACTAGCTCAAGAGCTATCTGGCGTTGATCTGCCAGCGGCCGCACGCTGGCCCATACCTGCTCCACCAGCTGGGGCAGATCCACCACCATGGCCCGTGGGCCCGTGCCCGGCAGGGTGTTTTCCAGGCGGGAGAGCTCCAGTAGGTCGCCCACCAGCTCCTGCAGCCGCAGCAATTCCCGCTGCAACCGCTCCACCAGTCGCGCATTCTGGCTAGTTACCTGGGCAGCGAGGCTATCGCCCACCAGCAGCAGGGCGGTGAGGGGGGTTTTCAATTCATGGGCCACATCACTAACCCAGCGCTCCTGCTGCTCGAGCTGGGCATCAAGGGAGCGGCGGCTCTGCAGTTGCACCACCAACCAGCCATCTCGTCCCGGCACCACCATGGCGTCTAGGTCATGGCCGCCGGAGTGCAATTCCAGCCGCTGGGGGCGATCCTGGCGGCGGGCGATGCGGATGCTGCTGGCCAGGCCTGGATCTGGGTAGACATCACCGAAGGGTTGGCTTAGCAATTGGCGGCCGGCATCAAGCTGCAAGATCCGCTCCGCCCTTGGGTTGATATGGCCGATCAGGCCTTGGCGATCCAGCAGGATCCAGCCAATGGCGGCGGAATCCATCCAGCTCAGCAGTTGCCGGGCTGGGGGCAGGGGGCGGTTCAGGCCAGCTCGACGCCGCCAGGAGGCCCCTCCACGCCTGCTAAGGGGGCTGATAAGTGGGCTGGCAAGCAGGCCTAGCCCTATCCCCAGGCTCAACGCAAACAGCAGCTCAAGGGCTCTAGCCAAAGCGATAACCAAAACCCCGCACCGTAATCAGATGCACCGGGGCTGATGGACTCTCCTCCAACTTCTCCCGCAACCAGCGGATGTGCACATCAACGGTTTTGCTATCGCCAATGTAGTCGATACCCCAAAGTTGCTCCAGAAGCTGATCGCGGCTCCAGACCCGCCGTGGATTTTGCATAAACAGCTCCAGTAATCGATATTCCTTCGGCGATAGGTTTACCTCCACTCCGTCCCGCGTCACCCGGCATTCGTCCTGGTAGATGCAGAGGTTGGCGTGCTCCAGCACCTTGGCCCGGCTGGCTTGGCTAGATGAGCGCCGCAGCAGGGCCCGGCACCTGGCCACCAGCTCCCGCATGCCAAAGGGTTTGACCAGGTAGTCGTCGGCACCCACCTCGAGCCCCAGCACCCGGTCGGTTTCGGTATCGCGGGCACTCACCACCAGGATCGGCGTTTGGTTGCTGTGTTGTCGCAGCTGCCGGCAAACATCCAGCCCGCCCAGCCCCGGCAGCATCAAATCCAGCACCACCAGGGAAAATTGTTGGCCATCGGGCGCCTGCTGCAGCATTTGCAGGGCGTCGCGGCCATTGCCACAGGCCTGGACGCTGAACCCCTCCAGCTCCAGGGCTTCGCGAATCGTTTCGCGAATCGTTTCGTCGTCTTCGACTACGAGCAAGGAAGGCTGCATGTCGCCATTCTCGCCGGCCAGCTCAACCCCCCAGAACGTTGCTTCAACCACAGCGATAACCATGGCCACGAACCGTGGTGATCAAGCTGGGTTGGGCGGGATTCTCCTCCAACTTGAGTCGCAGCCAGCGGATGTGCACATCCACGGTCTTGGGATCGAGCTCCACGGCCTCGCTTTCTCCCCACACCCGAGCCAGCAGCTCATCGCGACTCCAGATCCGGCGTGGATGCTTCAAAAAGAAGTGAAGCAGTCGAAATTCCCGTGGTGACAGGCTCACCTCGGCACCATCGCGGCACACTCGGTGTTCCTCCACAAGCATGGAAACCCGGCCGCAGCGCAGGGAAAGCGAGTTTTCCGAGCCGAGTTGGTGGCGGCGCACCAGGGCCCGGCAGCGGGCCAGGCATTCCGCCAGTCCAAAGGGACTGGGCAGCACGTCATCGGCGCCGTCCTCGAGGCCCCGTACCCGGTCGGTCTCGGAGACTCCAGGGCATAGCAGCAGCACAGGAATCGGCGTGCGGGCCGTGCGTACCTGGCGGCACAGCTGTCGGGCAGCTTCGCCCAGGCTGCCATCCAGCACAAGCAAATCCCAGTTGAAACTTGGCCCCAGCTTGGAGGTCGCCTGCTCTGCATCAGTGCAAACGGTTACTTCGTAGCCCTCATCGCCAAGCTTTTGATGCAGGCAGGTGGCTGCGGTGCAGTCGGAGTAAACGAGCAACAGCCGTATGGACGGCTGATTCATCGATGCTGGTTGCGCTGCTGGGGGAGATGGCTCACCACCAGTCGCCGCTGGCTATCGATGTGGAGCCAGCCCTCATCGCGCAGGGCGCCGAGAATCCGGGTAACGGTGACCCGGGTGGTGCTGAGGGTGCTGGCCAGCTCCTGGTGGGTGAGCTTCACCTGAAGGCGCAGACCCTGTTCACAGGGCTGGCCGTAGTCGTTAGCGAGCAACTCAAGGAACCCGCGCACCCGATCTTCGATGCGGCGCAGGCCGAGCAGGGCAAGCAGGGCCTCACTTTGGCGGTAGCGAGAGGCCATGCCCTGAAGCAGGCCCATAGCCAGATTGGGTGAGCGCTGAATTTCTTCGCAGCTGACGCAGAGCAGGTCGCTATCTACCAAGGTGTTGGCCGCATAGGCCTCAACATTGGTGAGGGGATCGCCGAAGGGCTCGTTAGGGCCGGCTAACCCCAGCAGCAACTCATCACCATGGATCGAAATCGCGGTGAGTTTCACCATGCCCCGCACAACCAGCCAAACGCTGCGCTTAAGCAGGGGCACCTGGCTGCCCGCCGCAAGGTGCACCAAACTGCGCTTCTCGTAGCTGGTCTCAAGCAGATCGCGGAAGCTATCGCTGCGACCCGGCTGAAGAGAGGGCGTGAACACCATCGTGGAGCAAGCCAGTGGGCTGGCACAACGCTATGGAGCCAGCTGCGCTGCCAAGCAAAGGCTCGGTAGTCCCGGGTTTAAGACCCGGTTAGGGCGGGTGGAGGTGGCGTTGGTGGCCCCAGCAAAGCCCCCCGCAACAGCCAGAGGCTCTCGCCCTGCTGCCAGAAGAGCCAAAGCCGATATCCATCTATTAAGGAGCGGCCATGGAGCTCAGCGAGGGCCAGGGGCGCGGCGGCGCTCGGGCTGCTGAGGCGCAGGCTGATGTCTTCGGGCAAGGTGCCCAGGCTCGCTGGTAATTCCTGCTCCTTGCCTCCATCCCATAGGGCTAGAAGGGCACGCTCCTGGCCGGGAAGCAGCCACCACTGGCGCCGCTGCAGGGCAACCAAGGCGGCGCCAGCTTCCCTGGGCCGCCCACCCGTAGCCACTTGCCGGGCCAGGCGAAATGCCTCGCTGGGCTGGCGCGGCAGGCCTGCGGGATTGATTTTAGTTGGCGGCCCGCTAGCGGCGGCAAAGGGCTGGCGGCGGCCCTGCTCGCTTTGGGAGTCGCCGGCGAAAGCACCAGCGGGCAGGCTGGAGGGTGGCGGAGGCGGCAGGCCTGCCAGACCTTGCAGCGGAATCGTGGCCAGGGAGCTAGTCGTGCCAAAGCCTGAAGCCGTGCGGCTCCAGCGCAGCAGGGTGGCCGTGTCCTCTTCCAGCACGGCCCGGCGAGCGCGGCGGCCATCGCTTCCGGGCTGGTGCAGGGCCATCAACAGCAGCAACTGGCAAATAAGGGCGGCCAGCAGGGCAGGAGCCCAGCGCCGCACCATCGGCTCAGCCAGCTTTGGGTGTAGGTGCAGGAAGTTGGATTTCAAGGTGCAGTGGCAAGGAATCGAGCTGGCTGAGCAGGCGGCGGACGTCACCCCAGGGGGTGTCGGGATCGGGCACGATCCGCAAGCGATTCGCCCTGCTGCGCAGGGCCGGTGCGGCAAGCAAGCGCCGCAGCTCGGCGGCGGCAATGGGCTGGTTCCAGAGCCTCAGGCCACCGTCGGCAGCGAGGTGCAGGCTGATTACCCCCTGGGCCAACGGGCGCTGCAGCCTCACCTGGGGCAGCAGCAGCAGGCCCAGGGAAAAAGCGCATAGAGCCGTTGCCAGCAGCGCATGGGAGAAGGGTTGCAGCAGCCAGGCTTGCTTCACCGCATTCCTCCCGGCCACTCCACCAGCACCGGCAAGCGGGAGTGGTGCTGCAACCAATCGAGAGAGGCGGCCACCTCAGCGCTGGCCAAGCCAGCCGAGGGCTGGAAACGCACAGCCACCACCGCGGGCGGGCGAGCCTGCAGTTGGCGAAGCAGGCCCTCATCCGCTTGGGGGGCACCGTTGAGAATCCAGCGGCCGGATGCGGCGCGGGCCACAACCAAAACATCACCGCCGCCAAGGGCGGGCTCGGGGTGCACTCTCAGGTTGGCTTGCTGCACCAGGCTGGGCAGGGCAGCAACTGCCAGCAACACGGTGATGCTGGTTGCCACCAGGGGCACCAAGGCGGTTAAGAGCCCTGGTTGTGCGGCGCTTGGCTGCTGCATCAGGGGTTGGCGCAATGACGCAACTGCCAGCGGCGCAGCCCCTGGTTGAGCAACAGCAACGCCATCGCCACAAAAGTGATCTGCAGACCAAGCAGGGTGGGAAGCAACACGTCGCCGTAGCCGGCCAAGGGAGCACCGGGCGGCAGCAGCAGCTGGCTGCCTAGTTGCTTCAGCACAGCCATTAAGCCAGCCGTCGTGCCGATCAGGCCCAGCAGCGGAGCCAGCACCACTGCTGCCTGCAGCAAGGGCTCACCCCAAGTCATCTGGTGGTCACAGTCGTCAAGCAACTGAAGGCGGAGCTCCGCAGAAGGTGCCTGCGCCAGCGCCGTACGCAGCTGCCGCCAGGAACGGCGACCACGGGCAAACCAGCGCCACCAAAACGCACAGCGATCAAATCCCACGGTGAATACCGCCACCGATAAAATCAGCAGGGGCACAGCTACCGGACCGCAGGCCTTCCACAGAGACAGGAAGGAAGCCATGGCTCTTGCCGAATGGAGTGAGGATATGGAGCGCTTGGGGGCACCGCCGGTATCGCCCCTGCTTGACATGGGCTCGGGCGCCTGCACGGATTAAAGGGTGATCGGCTTAAAGATTGATCGGCTCCACTCCGCTCACCACCGGCGCCACGGCGCTCAGCTCCAGTTGCGGGTGCTCCTCCGCCAGCTGACCCAGGTTCCAGCTGTTCTTGAACAGCAGCACCGGCCGGTTCCAGGCATCCCGCACCGTCTTGCAATTAAAGATCCGCCCCACCTGCTCCAGCGCTGGCCAGCCGCCGGCCACCCAGCGAGCTACCGCAAAACCGAGCGGTTCAAGCCGCGTCTGCACGCCGTATTCGTGCTCAAGCCGGTATTGCACCACCTCCAGTTGCAGCTGGCCCACCGCCGCCAGGATCGGATCGCGCTTGCTTTCATCTGTGTCGTAGAGGATTTGCACCGCCCCCTCCTCGCGCAGCTCATTGACACCCTTGCGGAAGCTCTTGAACGCCGATGGATTGGGGTTGCGCAACCAGGCAAAGATCTCCGGCGAGAAGCAAGGAATCCCCTCGTATTCCACCTTCTGGCCCAGATAGAGGGTGTCGCCAATGGCGAACATGCCCGGGTTATTGAGGCCGATCACATCGCCGGGGTAGGCGTCCTCCACCACCTCCCTGTCCTGGCCGAACAGCTTCTGGGGGCGCGATAGGCGAATGGCCTTGCCGGTGCGGGCGTGCTGCACCGTCATGTCCTTCTCAAACTTGCCGCTGCACACCCGCACAAAGGCCACCCGGTCGCGGTGACGCGGATCCATGTTGGCCTGCAGCTTGAATACAAAGCCGCTGAAACCGGGGCCGATCGGATCGATCTCACCGGCATTGCTGGCGCGGCCCACCGGCTTCTGGGCCAGCTCCAAAAAGGCATCAAGAAACGGCCGCACGCCGAAGTTGGTCATCGCCGAACCAAAGAAAACAGGGGAGAGCTCACCGGCGTGCACCAGCTCCAGGTCGAGGTCGGCACCAGCCCCCTCCAGCAACTCCAGTTCCTCAAGGGCCTGAGCCAGGAGCTCCGGCTCCACGGCCCCCGTATCGCGGGCTTCCTGCACCGTGAGCAGCTTTTCCTCGCTCTGGCGGCCGCGCTCGGCGCGCTGAAACAGGATCACGTCGTGGCTGCGACGATCGATCACGCCGCGAAAACGATCGCCGCTGCCGATCGGCCAGTTCACCGGCCAGCAGGCCAGACCCAGCTCCTGCTCGATCTCATCGAGCAGCTCAAGGGGCTCGCGCCCTGGCCGATCCATCTTGTTGATGAAGGTGAAAATCGGGATGCGCCGCATGCGGCACACCTCAAACAATTTGCGGGTCTGGGGCTCCAAGCCCTTGGCCGCGTCTTCCAGCATCACCGCGTTGTCGGCGGCGGCCAGCGTGCGATAGGTGTCTTCTGAGAAGTCCTGGTGGCCGGGGGTATCCAGCAGGTTGATCGTGCTGCCCGCATAGTCGAACTGCAGCACCGTTGAAGTGATCGAGATGCCTCGCTGCTTCTCCAGCTCCATCCAGTCGGAGGTCACCTTGCGCTGCTCCCCCTTGGCTTTCACGGCGCCGGCCTGCTGGATCGCGCCCCCGTAGAGCAGCAGCTTCTCTGTGAGGGTGGTCTTGCCCGCGTCGGGGTGGGAGATGATCGCAAAATTGCGGCGGCGACTCACCGCCTCGGCGAGGGCCTGCAGTTCTGGAGTGCTGGTGGCGTGGGGATCGTTCAAACCGCTCTGGGGGGCCGATTCGGTGCTGGGCATCGGCACAGCCTGACAGGCAAGAGCCAGCTCACGCCCACCTGGCTAGCCCCCAGCCTCCTGCTGGCAATGGCCCTCGCCGGCTCAGGCTGCTCCGCTCCGGAAAATCATCGCGGCAGCTCAACGATGGCGCTGATCCGTAACCGGGGGCAGCTGATCTGCGGCGTTGAGGGCACGATGCCAGGCTTCAGTTGGCTGAGCCCCAGCAACCGGGAACAGGGGCTAGATGCGGACCTCTGCCGCGCCGTAGCGGCCTCCCTGCTGGGGGATGGGGAGCGGGTGCGCTTTATTCACCTCAGTGCCGCCGAGCGGTTCACGGCACTGGGGAGCGGCGAGGTGGACCTCTTGGCCCGCAACACCTCGATCAGCCTGAGCCGCGATGCGGCAGGGGGGAACGCCATCAGCTTTGGGCCCATCGTCTATTACGACAGCCAGGGATTGCTGGTGCCGGTGGCCAGCGGTGTCCGTGCCGCCGCCGATCTGGCAGGCCAACCCATCTGCGTGGTGACGGGCACCACGACGGAGCAAAACCTGGCGGACTGGGGACGGCGCAACAGCATCGCCATCACGCCGCTCAAATTCCAAACCCACGACCAGAGCCTCACCGCCTACCTGCAGGGCCGCTGCACAGCCGTGACCAGCAGCAGGGCACTGCTGGCAGCCCGCCGCAGCACCTTCCGCAATCCCCAGGCGCACAGGCTGCTGAAGGAGGAGCTCAGCCAGGAACCCCTAGCTCCAGCCACCCGCCAGGGAGATCCCGGATGGGCCGATGCGGTGCGCTGGATCGTCTACGCCCTTATCCGCGCGGAGGAGTTGGGCCTGACCCAGGCAAACCTGAAGGCGGAAGCGGCGGCAGCACAGCGCGATCCCCGCCGACTGGAGCAGCGCCGGTTTCTGGGAGTGGGGGCCGACCTTGGCCGCCAGCTGGAGCTACCCGCGGATTTCGGCGCCCGAGCGGTGGCTGCGGTTGGAAACTACGGCGAATTGTTTGAGCGCCATCTGGGGCCGAGCACCCGCCTGGGATTACCGCGAGGTCGGCAACGGCTGGTCGACGATGGCGGTTGGATCCAGGCGCCACCCTTCCGCTGAAAACCACGAAGCGTCTTCAGGTGGGAGGGTCAGGTAAGGGGGGCAAAAAGTATCACCGCTAGCGCTGGCCCCCTGGACAACCACGATCCCAAAAGCGTTAAATCATTTTAACTACGCATCAGCACGACAGGATGTCGTGCCCCAGGCGAATGATTAGATAGATATGGAGAACTTGATTGGCGTGCAATAGCAGGTAGACCTTGGCCGAGAGTGCGACACCGATTTATTTTATGGAGCGATATTCATGGCTTTATGGCGAAGTCGGGCTTGATCTCGTGGCAAACGCCGAGCACGCCTACGACTTTGCCGTCCTTACCTATCCAGGGCGTTTTCAGCGTCTCAACATAAACTTTCTTTCCATTAAGATAAACCAACCATTCATTGTTACGGGTGGGTTTACCACTAGCCAGCATGGCTTTGTCATACGACTGGAAGGGCTTGGCCATTACTTCTGGGAAGAGATCTAAATCGGACTTGCCAATGAGTTGATCGAGCGGCTTGCCGAGCAAATTGGACCATGCGGTGTTGCCACCGCGACAAATGCCTTGCGTGTCCTTGTAGAAGATTATGTCCGGAATGGAATTCATCGCAGTGGCGATGGTTTCGAGTTGGGCCATAGGGTTGGCGCCGGCGGCCAATATGTATACGTAGGGGAGACCCTGCATTAGGTTTGCCCTCTGTTGCTTATCACAGGGGAACATAGTTAACCCCTGAGCAGGGATATAGCCCCTAAAAGACACACCCACCGTTCGCAAAGTCTTCTCAGTTACCGAAGGCATCTCGAAGTGAAGGATTTAAGCATGCGCCTTGTTTGTCATCGAGCAAGACAACGCCTAAGCCAGCCGGCCCCATACCTCCAAGTAGCGCTCCTGCCGCGGCGCCACCTGGAGCTGGGCGGCCAGCCCGGCCTGCTCCAGCTGCTGCTGCACCTCCTCTGGGGTGAAGGCCGCATGCAGGGAAGCCCGGTAGTCGCGCCGCAGCACCTCGGGCGCTCCTTCCATCTCGGAAGCCACCAGGGCCTCAACTGCCTCGCCGTTATCGGGCCGGCGCAGGTCTTGGACATAAACAAAGGCCCCAGGGGCGCCGAGCTGGGCCACCGTCTGCCAAAGCGCCGCCGGATCATGCAGGTGGTGCAACAGGCTGTTGCTCACCACCGCCGAGAAGTGAGCTTCAAGCTCGCCTGCGGCAGCAAGGGGCAACAGCGCCTGCACAAAGCGCAGCCGAGCCGCCAGATCCGGCGACGCTCCGGCCAGGCGCTCGCGCGCCACCGCAAGCATCCGAGGCGCCCCGTCGAGCCCTAAAACCTTTGCAGCAGGCCAACGGCTGGCCAGAAGCAAGCTGATGTTGCCCGGGCCGCAACCCAGATCCACCAAGGCCGTGCCTGGATCTTCAGCGCAGAGCTGAGCTAGCCGCTCCACCATCGCCGCATCGGAGGCGGCGAAATCGGCCTGGGCATAGGCCAGCACCTGGCCTGCCTCGTCCATCAGCTCCGGCTCCGGAATGCGCAGCATCAAAATTCAAGATTTCCAGATCCACTGTGGCGCAGCCTTGCTGGGCAGTGCACTGTCGCTGGTGTCTACCAGACATTGCACACCCCACCTGTGGCGTTATGGTTCGGCTCAACTTCGGGCCGTACTGCCTGTGACGCTCTCAGCCACGCCCCCTACAGCCGCCAGTCAGAACGCCGAAGCTGCTACGGCGGAAAAGGCTTTTGCCGCCGCCAGCGGCAGTCCGGCGGGCGAGGCTCTGGATTTTCCAGCCACCGCTCCTGCTGCCAACCCGGTGTTTTACCGGACCTACAGCCGCAAGACCGAGACCGGCAGGGAAAGCTGGCACCAGGTGGCTGAGCGCAACCTCGGCGGTCTGAGCAAGCTCGGCAACCTCAGCGAGGCGGAGGTTGAGCTGATGCGCCGCATGCAGCAGCAGCAAAAAGCTCTGCCTTCAGGACGCTGGCTGTGGATCGGCGGCACCGAATGGATCGAGCAACAGCACAACTTCTCTGGCGCCTACAACTGCACCTCCACCAACCTGGTGGACTGGGAAGCCTTCGGTCTAATGATGGACCTGGCGATGATGGGCTGCGGCACCGGCGCCATCATCGAGCCGCACCTGATTGGGCGCTTGCCGGCGGTGCGCAACCGGCTCAGCATCGCCGCTGTGACCGATATCGGTGCCACTCCGGCTGGCCAACGGCAGGAGCACACCAGCCACAGCATCGAGGCCAACCGAGTTGCCATCAAGGTGGGTGACACGCGCCGCGGCTGGGTGGACAGCTATCAGCTGCTGCTCAATCTCTGCAGCGACGAGCGCTTTGACCCCACCAGCCCCATCGAAATCAGCGTCGATCTCTCCGATGTGCGGCCCGTGGGCGAAACCCTCAAGGGCTTCGGTGGCATGGCCAACCCGGTGAAACTCAAGGACCTCTACGGCCGCGTAGCCCAGATCCTCAATAAGGCCCAGGGCCGCCAGCTCACCTCGGTGGAGTGCTGCCTGCTGATCGATGAGGCTGCCGTCACGATCGTGGCCGGCAACATCCGCCGCAGCGCCGGCATGCGCCAGTTCTGCGCTGACGACAACTCCGCCGCCGGAGCTAAGGAGAACCTCTGGCAGCAGGACAGCGAGGGCAACTGGAGCATCGATCCGGAAAGGGATTCCCTGCGCATGGCCAACCACACCCGGGTCTTCCACAACCGGCCCGACCGGGCCACGGTGCTTGATGCTGTTGTTAAGCAGTTCCAGAGCGGCGAAGGCGCGATCCAGTTCGCTCCCGAGGCCATCGCCCGCTCCAACGCCGACCTGCTCAGCACCCCAGAGCTGCGCACAGAGTTCATCGGCATCTACTGCGACCAAGGCCGCGAGCAAGCCGGCCGCTGGCTCACCACCCACCACCCCGAAATCGGCGCCGCGGAGCTGGAGCACCGCCTAGGCCGGTACGGGCTAAACCCCTGCGGCGAGATCCTCGGCGCCGACTTCCACTGCAATCTGGCTGAAATCCACCTCAACCAGATCGACCCCGCCGATCTGGTGTCCCAGGAGGAGGCCTTCCGTGCCGCCGGCCTGGCCGTGGCCTGCCTGCTCAACCATCGCTTCGAGGTGGAGCGCTACCGCCAGAGCCGCGCCTGGGATCCGATCGTAGGCGTGAGCTTCACCGGCCTATTCGACTTCTTTGTGCACGCCTTTGGCACGCCCTGGCTCACCTGGTGGGAAGCGGGGCGGCCCAACACGGCCGAAGGCCTGGCCTTCAAGGCAAAGGAGGCCGAATTCTTGAGCCGCTGGAAGCAGGTCGTCAATACGGCGGTTTGGGACTACTGCGATCGTCACGGCCTGCGCCGCCCCAACCGATGCACCACCGTGCAGCCCGCTGGCACCAAGAGCCTGCTCACCGGAGCATCACCTGGCTGGCACCCCCCCAAAGCCCAGCGCTTCATCCGCCGCATCACCTTCCGCAAGAACGATCCTGTGGCCCTTGCCTGCATGGATTACGGCTACACAATCGTGCCCTCGCAAAGCGATAAGGACGAACAGGGCCGCCTGCTTGATGACCCGTTTGATCCCCGCTGCACCGAGTGGCTGGTGGAAATTCCCACCGAAGTGAGCTGGGCAAATATTCCCGGTGCGGATGCGGTGGAGATCAACAACTTCTCAGCCCTGGCCCAATTCGACTTTTACATGCAGGTGCAGAAGCACTACACAGCCCACAACACCTCAGCCACGGTGGAGTTTCGCGAAAACGAAATAGAAGCCCTGGCAGATGCCATTTATCAGGCAATCGATCAAGGCGAGGGCTACATCTCTGCAGCCCTATTGGCCCGTTTTGACGCCAACGCCACCTTCCCGCGGCTGCCATTTGAACCAATCGACCATGCAACCTACCTGCGTCTCAACGCTGAGGTGGCCGCCCGGCGCAGCACCACCTGCTTCTTTGAAGCTCTTCAGCGCTACGACCGCGGTGAGCTGGTGGAGGCAGGCCCAGCTGGCTGCGATTCAGACAAGTGCCTACTGCCTTTGGCTAAACCGGGCAACAACTGACCAATTAAGATGAAACATCGGTGTGGCAATGCCGCACCGACCCTCTGGAGAGGTGGTCGAGTGGTTGATGGCTCTGGTCTTGAAAACCAGCGAAGTGAAAGCTTCCGCGGGTTCGAATCCCGCCCTCTCCGTTCCAATGACATCAGCAGTTCCCAGCCCCGCAAGTGCTTGCAGGGCTGGTCTGGCATCAGTCATGAAGGTGGCTGAAGCGGCGCATTGCTACGGCGGGCTCCGCGCAGGCGCGGTTGAGCTCCCTTTCGAGATTGATTATGCGCTTCTCCCTTAGGCAGTATTTGCAGCCGCCGGTGGTTTGAAGGTGCTTCTCGGGGGTGATCGAAATCTCTTTGACTGGATGCATATTGCAGCGAATCTTGATTGGGGTCTTGTAGCTCTTGTAGAGGATGGCTGCGTAGTCGTATTGATCGCCAAAACGGGATCGGGCCCTTGCCAAAAACAGTTCACGACTGATTGGGTTGCCCATTTCCAGGCCAGATCGGATCAGTGAAGTTGCGGCATATTACGGGGGTTGCCGCCCCAGGCCAATGCGCCGGCACAGACCGTCACGTTGCGTGATGCGGTTCAAAAGATATGGGTTTGGCTCACTTGATCCCATCTTTTCTAGGCTGCTCTTGAGCGCCATGAAGGGAGTGGTGATCAGGCAGGGAGCAATCCCTGCTTTTTTATGGCCTACAAATTCCTGTGGTGCGAATCTGGGGGCTACCAACCCAGCCTGGCTGTTCATGGCCCCAGAGAGTCCCCAGCGTCCCCCCTGGCTGAATTGGTTGTTTCTATTGGCGTTCCTTTGGAGCTCCTACCAGCTGGCTGGCCTCTGGTTTGCGCGCCTACACAGCTAGGGATATAGGTTGGGCACGAAGAACTGCTCGTTGCGTGGCGGACGAGCCGTGCCCTTGGGTGGCTTGCGGGGCGGCAGCTTGATCGCTGGAGGTGTCATGTCTTCGTAGGGAATCTTGCTGAGCAGGTGGTGAATGCAATTGAGGCGGGCGCGGCGTTTGTCGTCTGCCTCCACGGTGAACCAGGGCGCTTCGGGGATGTTGGTGTGAGCAAACATATGATCTTTAGCGGCTGAAAAGCTTTCCCACTTGTTGCGGGCCTCCAAGTCCATCGGACTGAGCTTCCAGCGGCGGGTGGGATCTTCGATACGGGACTGGAAGCGGCTTTCCTGCTCCGCATCGCTCACTGAAAACCAATACTTGAGGAGCACGATTCCAGAGCGCACCACCATCCGCTCAAATTCCGGGCAGCTCTGCAGAAACTCCTCCGTTTGGGCTGGTGTGCAGAAGCCCATTACCGATTCCACCCCAGCTCGGTTGTACCAGCTGCGATCAAATACGACGATTTCCCCAGCTGAAGGGAAGTGTTCGACGTAGCGCTGGAAGTACCACTGGGTTTTCTGTTGATCAGAGGGGGTGCCCAAGGCCACCACCCGGCAGCCACGGGGGTTTAGCGGTTCGGTGATTCGTTTGATCGTGCCGCCCTTACCGGCCGCATCCCTGCCCTCGAACAGCACGATCAGCCGAAAGCCAGAGGCCTTCAGCCAGTACTGCATTTTTACCAGCTCCACCTGCAGCCTAGTGAGCTCTTTCTCGTAAACCTTGCGATCTAGCCGGCCCCCATTGCTGGCCAGATCTTCCAGCAAAGGTGACGGGTAGTAGCGATCGCTGAGGGACCCCAAAAGGGGTGGCTGGGGCTTGCTCGAGTTGGGGGCTTTATCGCTTTTCTTGTGTTTTCCCATTGCTGAGAGTCTCCATAACTAGCTGCGGCGGCTGGGCTGGGGCCATAAAGCTCGCACCAGACGGATGATCCCAGCAACCACCAAGCCCAGGGCCGCAATGGCCGCCAGCACCAGCAGAACCACCGCCAGCAATTGCACCAGTCCCCAAAGCGCCTGCTGCACCCCGCCGATCAGGTTGGCTAGGGCGGTGCTCAGCACCAAAAAGGTGTCGAAGCGCTCCGGTAACTGCAGCAAGGCCAGCATCAGCCCGGCGCCGGCAGCGCCCAGCAGCAGGGCGATAGCGGCCTGACGCCAGCGGGCCGGGCGGTGGCGGCGGCGAAATACCCGTCCGGTCGACGCGCCTGTGGTGGGCAATTGCAGGGCGCGGCTACGGGGGGAGGTCATACCTCGAGGACGTAACCGGCACCGCGCATCCAGCGCTCGAATTCCATCAGCACCAACTCGTTGGGGCAGTCGATCAAGGAGAGATCTGCCACGGTGCAATCCCCCTGGCCGCCGTGATGCAGGGAGATGCGGAAGTCGTCGCCA
>NZ_JAGQCR010000028.1:0-20222 GCF_024346295.1 Cyanobium sp. BA20m-14 | reverse complement strand
GATCTGCCGTGCCACCCGGCTGCCGCCCAACCCTGGTGGGATCTGGCTGAGTAGGGAGCTGCAGTGGAGTCAGAACGGCCGGCGTGTCTCCGCTGCCGGCAGAACCGTTGTGGCTCCCTGCGAGGGCACAATTTGGCTTGGTGATCTAACCCTGCTCAATGCCGCAGGTGATGCAGGTGTCGATCCTTATGCCCTGTACACCTTGTTCACCGTGCTGGAGTTCGGTGCCAGCTACGGCTCAGGCGGCATCGGTGGCCTGGTGCAGCCGCTGATTGGTGAGCGGGTGTTCGGCACGCTCAAGCCGAACCGGTTGACCTGATTCACCAACCAGGCAATGGCGCTGCGCTCATCGATCGTGCCCTTCGCTCCAATCCCCCCCTGTGCCAAGTAGACGGGGGGATCACGGCGGCCAGATCAGGCCGCAGCCCGGCTACGGTGAAACCCAGGCAGTAGCGAGACGCCTTCTGGGCTGCTCTCGCCAATGGACCGACCCTGCTTCCCTGCAGGGATCCAGGAACCGGCAGCGCTAATGGGCACGGCAAACCCGAGTCCTCACGGGCATTCTCCCCAAAAAATCTCCCGAGAAGAACCGGAATCTGTGCACTCACTCAATAGATCGAGGGGGCTTCATTCGCCACCTCAGCCCTGGCAGCGGAGCCTATGCTGGGTAATTGGGATTTTAGGAAAGTGAATAAGGAAGAAATCTTGCACGATTACAAGCAACAGCCTTGGTGCGCTCATCCCTGAATTTGTCGCCTTGGATGATCTCGCGAAGATTTATCTAAACAACCCTGGCTTCCACTCAAGCTTCGAGGATTTTATGGATGAATGGCAAGAAGAGGACAATGCTGTAGAATGTGAGTTCTAAGCGAGAATTGATTCCATTTGGATATCCCTCCACAAGAACTTAGCCCAAAGTGGTTTAAAAGTCACCTGCTTGACCGCGCCGTTGAGCTCCAAGAGCTTTATGAGTTGCCTCAAGGGCAGCTAGATCTTGTAATGGCAGAGGCTGCCGAGGTCAGGACTGATGTAGTCAATCGCGACCGCAACCATGGCAAATGGTGCACTGCCGGCTATTTCCTGGAACTTGCGAAGATCATTAGTGAACGGCGATTCGCTCAGCTTGATCGCAAGTAAAGCTGCACGGCAGAAGAAAAAAGATCACACAGACTTTTTTGGCTATGGACGCCATCGACTTGGCAGTCGTGCGTGTGTGGCCTGAATCGTCGCTAGCGCTGGCAGCATCACTAATGAGCAAAGGCTCTGCATCGATCGCCAGCAGAGCCGAATCCGACTCGCCCTGTCACCACGGTCACGCAGTGGTGAATGCCATAGCTCACATACACATAAAACCGCCCTGGCTCACCAAATAGCGTTTCATTGCTGGGGGTGCGGCGGCGATAGCCGTGGCAGGCGGGGTCGTCTTGGGAATACGCCTCCGTTTCCACAATCACGCCCCACAGCAACTCACCTGATGCTTGGCGCTTCACCAGCAGGCAGCCGATGAGCTCGGGGGCAACCTGCTCGGCGGGGCGGGCGAAGAAGCTCTGGGGGAGGTGTTGGGAAAGGGTGGTGGCTATGGGGGTGGGATGAACCATTCAAGCTCCATCCTGTCTGCAAACTCTTATCACACCAAGCAGACACCACTGCACTGGTGATGGGTTTATGATAGTTAGTGTCCTCCAACACATGGCTTTACTGCCTTGTGGACATACCATAAATACTGTTCAACCTTGCGACAGGGGGTCGTCTTGACCAGCTCCAAACGCCTAAGCCTTTCCATTGCAGGCACTGCTGCTATGGCACTGGCACAACTGCCTCTTGCCGTTACTCATGCAAGCGCAGCCACGGTCTCTCAGGGAACCACGCCAAGCATCAGCGTGGTGGTGGAGTCGTCTAATGCCTGGCAGTTCAGCTGGAGCACTCAGAATGGTCAACCCCTTGCCCAGTCGGTTCAGAGTACAGTGGCGGATGATGAGAAAAGATTAAAAGAGGCAACGGAGAGGTTACAGAAAGAGCAAGATGCAATGGTTAAATCTCAAGCGGCGGCTGAAAAACAAAGAAAGAAAAACGCAGCAGAGATTCGCAGTGGCTATTGGGGGAGCGGCCCTGGAGACTGAGTTTATCTTCTACAAGTCATATGCTGCTAAATTACTAGTCTCCACATACCTCCCTAATCAAACCAAGCCCCTGCAACCACAGGGGCTTTTTATTTCTTCAATCACTCCTAGACCGCTCCGAACGTCATCCAATACCTGGCACTGTAAGCGCCAAAAAATTCTCAACGGTTTCCACCCTGCCGATGCCCCGCATCAGACCCAGCCTGTGATGCGGGCAGTGCAGCTGGCTTGGCAACTGGGGGTTTAATAAGCCCTCAGAACGCAAGCAATGACGCAGCCCAGGGTGGCAGTGAGGCCGAATGGGGACGGCAATAGCCCTGCTCAAGTGTGGCGATCGGCTGGAACGGATGTTCCGCTGAAGAGTTGTCGTAGAGCTGGACCAGATCGCATAAGGGCAGCACCACTTTCACTTGCTTGAGCATGCGCGCGATTCGGCCCTCGACCTTGGCAGCAGGAACGTTGTGCCCACCCTCGCTAACTCGCATGGCAATGCGTGCCTGGTTCAGCTGCGGAGAACCCAGATGAATCATCATCAGAATGACCTGATAGCCAGAGGCTTTAGCCTGTACCAAAAAGTCAATCTTGGAGGGATGGGAAAAGACGGTTTCAAAACAGAAACTGATGCCAGCCTGCACCAATTTCAATCGCTGCTGCTCAGCAAGCAGCGCTGCTTCATAGCTGTGTGCCTCCGGCGCATCAGGAAACACGAGCCGGGCGAGAACATCGGCGTTAACGAAGGGAATACCTGTGGGCTCGAGAAATAATCTGTAGTAGGTCGATTTGCCGGCGCCGTTGCCTCCAACAAGCATCCATAACTGTTTGTCCAGGGGTTCAATCTCCCTTGGCTACGAAACGGCCTAATTCAAAACGGCCGATGGAGCGGGTGCCATCGGCGTGGATGCACTCGAGCCAACCAGGCTCCTGCTCGAACGCCTGATAGCGCACAGCCGCTGAACTCACGGCCTGCACGAGTGCGCCGGAATGTCGATCGGTTTCAAGAGCCGCAAAAACAGCAGCAGGGTCAACGGGCGACGCCGCGACGGGCACCACCTTGAGCCGTGCCAAGCCAGCCGCCACATCGAGCAGGCTTTCGGGGTCGAGCTGGGATGAGACGCCCTGGCCCAGCGATGCCCAGTATTCGATCTGCTGTGCCGCGCTGCGGAGGTGAAGGGCGCCTGCCAGGGCGGCGCTGCGCATCAAAGCTGCCTGAAGGCGCACCGGCGAAGAAGACTTGGACACGGCGAAGCCTCGCAACTAGCGACTCGTAGCAAAATGCTACAGCGGATGAGGTGCGCCAGGCCGGCTCGCTCCATCAGGCGGCGGATCGCGGGGCCCAGAAGCCGGACTCTTGGGTCAGCATGGCAACTCTCGTCAACCGGGGTTCGCCTCGATGAGGAGCAATCGGCGGGGCGGGCGATCAAGAGCCTCAGCAACGGATTCCCCACACAGACGTTGCCCAGCTCGCCGGTAGCGGCGTCGGCCAGCAGACTGGGTTCCAACGCCTTGTGTCCTTTGGCCGCCATGCACTCCTCCGGCTTCACCCTCGCCACCGTTCTGATCTTCGGCAGCGGCCTGTTCGTACTGGCCACCCTGTTCTTCGGCACCAAGGGCGGCTACTACAACACCGACAGCTACGACGGCAACGGCACGGCCCACTAGGGGTTGCTGAGCCGCTCGGCCTCGGGGCAGTCTTCAGAGGTGATCACGTCGTCGGGGCTGCCGCTGCGGCACACGTAGGCCAGCCGGGTGCTGACGGCGCCAATTGAATCGAGCCGCACGCTCTCCTCCCAGCTGTGGGTTTCTTCGTCGTCTTCGGCGTGGTAGCGCAGGGTGACAAGATCTCCCTCGATCTCCACCACCGTGGCTTCCTCAATCCAGCGCTGCTGGTCGCGCAGAAATACCCACACGGGCCGCTGTTCGGCACAAAACTGGTAGAGCTTGCGGTGCAGCATGGGCCCAGGGCACTGCTGGCCCGACCATCCTAGGCAGACAACCCGGGCCCGTTGCTGTTCACCATGACCCAATCCACCCACCAGCTGCCCCGCACCACCGACGCCATCCGCCTGCAGCTGCGCAGCTGGCCTGAAGTGGAGGCCTATCTGGAGCAGGGCAAGGGGGTGATCGTGCCCCTGGGCTCTACCGAGCAGCACGGCCCCACCGGCGCCATCGGCACCGATGCGCTCACCGCCGAAGCCGTGGCCCTGGAGGTGGGCCGGCGCAGCGGCGTCCTGGTGACGCCCGCCCAGGCCTTCGGCATGGCCGAACACCACCTCGGTTTCGCCGGCACGATCAGCCTGCAGCCCTCCACCCTGCTGGCCGTGCTGCACGACGTGGTGCTGTCGCTGGCGCGCCACGGCTTCGAGCGCATCTTCGTGATCAATGGCCACGGCGGCAACATCGCCACCAGCAAGGCGGCCTTTGCCCAGGCCTACGCCACCGCCGCCGACCGGGGCCTGCCGAATGCCCCCCAGCTGCGCTGCAAGCTGGCCAACTGGTTCATGGCCGGGCCGGTGCTGAAGGAGGCCCGCAGCCTCTACGGCGAGCGCGAGGGGCACCACGCCACCCCCAGCGAGATCGCCCTCACCCTGCACCTGGAGCCCAGCCTCCAGGCCAAGCAGCGCCCCCTGCCGGAATCGGCCCCAGCCGGGCCGATCCACGGCCCCGAGGATTTCCGCCGCCGCCATCCCGACGGCCGCATGGGCTCCGATCCCTTCCTGGCCCAGGCAGCCCACGGGGAGCGGTTTCTCGATCTGGCCGCCACGGCCCTGACGGCGGATCTGGAGAGCTTCCTGGCCTGAGCGCTAGCGTCAAGCCCAGCAAGTACCGCCCGATGAGCAAGATCACCGCCGACGATGTACGCAAGGTGGCAGGGCTGGCCCGCCTCGCCCTGCCGGAGGAGAAGATCGCCACCTACACCGGCCAGCTCGAACGCATCCTGGAATACGTAACCCAGCTGGAAGCCGTGGACACCGAAGGGGTGCCGCCCACCACCAGGGCCGTGGAAGTGGTGAATGTCACCCGCGCCGACATGGTCACCCCGACAAGCGTGCGGGAGGAGCTGCTCAATCAAGCGCCCCAGCGGGAGGGGGACTTCATCCGGGTGCCAAAAATCTTGGCGGATTGACTGGTGAGTTGGCTGATGTCAGCGAACTGGCGACACCGCCGTTCGATGCAGCAGCTCAAGCACCCTTCTGCGGGCATGGCGGGTGGGCATCAGCGCCGCAAGCGGCCGCAACTTACTGCGCTTCTTGCGGTGGCTGCGGACCCCCAGGAAAATGTCATAGAGGAAATTGAGCCCGTCGCTTCTGGTTTCAAACAATCCCAGCCGCTGGGGTGATCCTTTGGCGTCAAGGATCGGTTTTGTGGCTTTGTATGCAGCTTGATACTCAAACCAGGGAATCGATGGCCAGAGGTGGTGAACCAGGTGATAGTTCTGGCCCATGATCAACCAATTCATCAGCCGACCTGGATAGACGCGGGCATTGTGCCAGCGGTTGCGCGACTGGAAGGGGCGATGGGGCAGGTAGTCAAAGAAGAGGCCCAGGGTGACGCCCACCATCAGGGCTGGAGCAAACCAGCAGTTGAATACAAAAGGCAGGAAACCAAACTTCACTGCCGCAATCACAATCGCCGCAAATATCCCCCTAGCAATCCCCCACTCCAGCAACTCATAGCGGCGCCAGAGACGGCGGCGAAAGAAAAACAGCTCGTGGTAAAAAAACCGTGGCGCGATTAGCCACAGGGGGCCAAAAGTGCTGACGATGTGATCTGGATCATTTTTTGGGTCGTTGACGTGGGCATGGTGCTGCAGGTGCACTCGGGTGAACACCGGAAAGCTGAAGCCCAGTAGCAAAGCCGCCCCGTGGCCCATCACCGCATTCCAGAAGCGGCTGGGGTGGGCGGCGTTGTGGCAGGCGTCATGGATCACCGTGCCCTCGAGATGGAGGGCCAGAAATCCAGTGGCCAGCAGCAGCGGCAGGGGCCAGCCCCCCACAAACCAGCCCCATATCGTCAGGCCCGCCAGGCCGTAACCCGCCAAAAACAACCCCACCGTGGGGTTCCAGGGGGCCGGTGGATCGAGAAATTCTCGCGGCACCAGGGTTGATGGCGCTGGTCTGGCACCCGATGGGGCACCAGCTTTGGCACCTGCCACAGCAACGGTATTGGAGGCAGCAGCCAAAACCTGTGTCATCGCAACTGAAGCTTGCCCTAAGCATTTGCCCAGGGCAACCTAAGCAACCAACCATGCCCACCGGGGGACTTGAACCCCCACGACCAAAGCCACTGGTACCTAAAACCAGCGCGTCTACCAATTCCGCCAGGTGGGCGCCAGGTAGGCGCATCGCGACTGTAGGGAAAGCCCAGCCCGCGCGCCCACAATGGGTGGACCCATTCCTCCTGGCCATGCTCGCCACCCTGGGCGGACTCCTGGCGCTGCTGCTGGGCCTCGCCATCCTGCTCTTACCCCTACTGGCCAGCGAACTCAGCCGGCCCCGGGATTCGGCCTGGGGCGCTGTGGTGCTGCTACTGGGCTTGGTGCTCGTGACCAGTGCGGATCGTCTCACCGGGGCACCGATGCTGGGCGTGCTCTGCGGCGGCCTGCTGATCGGCCGGCTGGCGGGGGAGGTCTCCCAGGGGCGCTGGCGGCAACTCAGCCCGGAGGAACAGCAGCGGCTTTGGTCTGCCGAACGCTGGCAGACAAGCCTCAAGCAGGCCGGAGCTGCCCTTGCCCAGCTGCTTGCCCTGGTGACTACAGCGAGCGGGGGCCTGGGCCAGTGGCTGGCGGAGCGGCGGCAACCAAAACCCACGGGCAAGCTCTGGGTGCGCCAGGAAGCCGCAGACACCACCGACACAGCTGCCAACACCGTGGTTGTGACTTCCTTTGCCGAAATCGATGCCCTGATCGAAACCGAAAATCCTCAAAGCCCGGCCAGCCCCAGCGAGCCCCAGGCCCCCAGCAGCCAGGCGGGATAATCAGCCCTTGCTGCCCCAGGCGCCGTGACCGCCAGCTCTGCGCCCGCCACCTCCTACAAGGACACCCTCAACCTGCTGCAGACGCCCTTCGCCATGCGGGCAAACGCCCGCCAGCGCGAACCCGAGATCCAGGCGTTCTGGGCCGAGCAGCGCCTCTACGAACGGCTCAGCCAGCAGAACCCCGGAGAGAGCTTCACCCTCCACGACGGCCCCCCCTACGCCAACGGGGCCCTGCATGTGGGCCACGCCCTCAACAAGATCCTCAAGGACATCATCAACAAGACCGCCCTCCTCCAAGGGAGGAAGGCGCGATTTGTGCCGGGCTGGGACTGCCACGGCCTGCCGATTGAACTCAAGGTGCTGCAAGGGCTGAGCAGCAGCGAGCGGGCCGAACTCACCCCGCTCAGCCTGCGCCAAAAGGCCCACGCCTTTGCGCTCGAGCAGGTGGAGGGCCAGAAGCAGGGCTTCCAGCGCTGGGGCATCTGGGCCGACTGGGAGACGCCCTACCTCACCCTGCAGAAGGACTACGAGGCCGCCCAGATCGGTGTGTTCGGCGCCATGGTGCTGGCTGGCCACATCTACCGGGGCCTCAAGCCCGTGCACTGGAGCCCCAGCTCCCGCACGGCCCTGGCCGAAGCCGAGCTCGAATATCCCGACGGCCACACCTCCCCGAGCGTTTACGTGGCATTCCCGGTGGTGGAGCTGGGCGAAGCCCTAGCCAGCCAGCTGGGCGAAGCGGCCGCCAACCTGGCGGTGGCGATCTGGACCACCACCCCCTGGACCCTGCCCGCCAACCTTGCGGTGGCGGTGAACCCCAACCTCGACTACGCCATCTGCCGCAGCGGTAATCGCCACCTGGTGGTGGCCGCCGAGCTGAGCGAAGGCCTCGCCGTCAAGCTGGGCATCGAGCTGACGCCGCTGTGCCGCCTCAAGGGCGCCGAGCTCGAGGGCATCGTCTACCGCCATCCCCTGCTGGATCGCACCAGTGCTGTGGTGATCGGCGGCGACTACGTCACCACCGAAGCCGGCACGGGCCTGGTGCACACCGCCCCCGGCCATGGCGTAGACGACTTCAACACCGGCAAAAAATACGGCCTGCCGGTGCTCTGCCCGGTGGACGAGGCCGGCTACCTCACCGCCGAAGCCGGCCCCTTTGCTGGCACCAACGTGCTCAAGGACGCCAATCCGGCGATCATCGAGGCCTTGGAGGCCGCCGGCGCCCTGCTGCTGCAGGAGCGCTACGAGCACCGCTACCCCTACGACTGGCGCACCAAAAAGCCCACTATTTTCCGGGCCACCGAGCAGTGGTTTGCCTCGGTGGAGGGCTTCCGCGGCGCCGCCCTGGAGGCGATCGCCCAGGTGGAGTGGCTGCCGGCCAGCGGCCGCAACCGGATCGAGGCCATGGTGGGCGAGCGGGGCGACTGGTGCATCAGCCGCCAGCGCACCTGGGGGGTGCCGATCCCCGTCTTCTACCACCGCGAAACCGGCGAGGTGCTGCTCAACGGGGCCACCCTCAGCCACATCCAGGGCCTGATCGCCGAGCACGGCACCGATGTGTGGTGGCAGCGCGATGAGGCCGGCCTGCTGCCGGCGGTCCATGCCGCTGAGGCCGCCCAGTGGCGCAAGGGCACCGACACCATGGACGTGTGGTTTGATTCTGGCTCCTCCTGGGCAGGGGTGCTGCAGGAGAGGGGCCTGGGCTACCCGGCCGACCTCTATCTGGAGGGCAGCGACCAGCACCGCGGCTGGTTCCAGAGCAGCCTGCTCACCTCGGTGGCCGTCAACGGCCACGCCCCCTACAGGCGGGTGCTCACCCACGGCTTCACCCTCGATGAGAAGGGCCGCAAGATGAGCAAATCCCTCGGCAACGTGGTGGATCCGGCCGTGCTGGTGGAGGGCGGCAAAAACGAGAAACAGGATCCCGCCTACGGCGCCGATGTATTGCGGCTGTGGGTGAGTTCGGTGGATTACTCCGCCGATGTTCCCCTGGGCCCAGGAATCGTGAAGCAACTGGCCGATGTGTACCGCAAGGTGCGCAACACGGCCCGCTACCTGCTGGGCAACCTGCACGATTTCGCGCCGCAGCGCGATGCCGTGGCCTACGCCGAGCTGCCCCTACTGGACCAGTGGATGCTGCAGCGCACCGCCGCCCTGATCGACAGCGTCACAGGGGATTTCGAGCGCTTTGAGTTTTACCGCTTCTTCCAGGCCCTACAGAATTTCTGCGTTGTAGACCTCTCCAACGTCTACCTCGACATCGCCAAAGACCGCCTCTACGTGAGCGGGGCAGGGGAGTTTCGCCGCCGCAGCTGCCAAACCGTGCTGCACCTCGTGGTGGAACGGCTGGCCGGCCTGATCGCGCCGGTGCTCTGCCACATGGCAGAAGACATCTGGCAGAACCTGCCCTACCCGGTGGCCGAGGCCTCGGTGTTCGAGCGGGGCTGGCCCACCGCTCCTGGCGACTGGCGCCGGCCGGAGCTGGAGCCGCCGATGGCCGCCATTCTCGAGCTGCGGGCCCTGGTGAACCGCCAGCTCGAGAGCTGCCGCAAGCAGGGCGACAGGGGCAGCAGCGAGGGCCGGGAGCAGGGCATCGGCGCCTCCCTGGAGGCCCAGGTGCAGCTCACCCTGGCGGAAGGGGCGAGCACCACGGCGCTGGCGGAGGCCCTCGCCTGGCTGGCAAGCTCCGCCCACCCCAGCGTTGACAACCTCACCGACTGGCTGCTGGTGTCGGCCCTGCACATCGGCGGCGAGGCTCCAGAAGCCGTGCTGGCGGAGGCGAAAGCAGACGGGGTGACGGTACGGGTGGCCCGGGCCGCCGGCCAGAAATGCGAGCGTTGCTGGCACCACGAAACCGACATCGGCCGCCACCCCAGCCACCCCACCCTCTGCGGCCGCTGCGTGGCCGTGCTGGAGCCCTGAGCAAAACTGGCTATTGCCACGGCCCATCTGCCAATCCCAGGGCCAGCTCAGAGCCAGGCTGGGGCTTGCAGGTAGGCCTGGGGATTGCTGCCGGCGGCCAACACCTGCTCGGCGGCGGGGTCGAGCGGGCCAGCCAGCAACTCGGCCGTAAGCAGCCGCACCCCCTCGGGCAGCAATGGCTGGTCGGGATCGAAACCGGTGGGGTGGGTGGTGCTGCTGGAGAAGCCGCGAAAGATCAGCAGCTCGTAGGGCTCCTCGAGCGAACCGGCCGAATCGAGGGCACCGCGCAGGCGCAGCACCCGATCAGGCCGCTCACGGCTGATCGCCTCCAGCCCAGCAATCAGAGCGTTGGCGGCCAGGGCCATCAGAACTCTCCCGCCACCCGGCCCTGCTTGGGCAGCCGCACCAACAGCCACTGCAGCAGCCCAACGCCGTAGGCCACCAAACCCACATAGCCGATGAAAGCTGCCACCCCAGGGGTCCAGGAGCCGCCGAATACAAAGGCAAACACCCCCACCAACTGCTGATGGAGCCCAAGGGGCGGCTGGATCCAGATGGAGCAGGCAGGCCGATCCAGGCCAGCGCTGGCCATGCAGCCCAGGGCTGTCGTGCTGAGGGCTGCCCCCAGCAGGCCCCACACCGTCAGGCTCCAGCGCCAGACGCGCAGGGTGAGGGGCAGGGCTCGCCAGGGAGGCATGTCTGCCAGTTCCTCGTTGAGATCCACCCAGAACCAGACACTCGCCACCACGAGCAACTGGGCCAGCACCGCCAGCAGAAAACCAAGGGGACGGCGGTCGGTCAGCAGGAGGGTGACGAGCAGCAGCAGGCTGGCCACCTTCCAATAGATGCCAAGCAGCCGCACCAGCGCCCCCTCCCGGCGCAGGCCAGCCCAGATCAGCAGCACCAGCGGCAGACCGATGCTGAACAACATGGCCACTCGGACGTCGAGCCACACCAACGAGCGATACAGCGGTTCTGGCAGGGCAGCGAGCACACGGTTAGTTCGGTAAGGCGCCATTATCCGCGGCCCCCGGCAGGCGATATGGTCCGACCTATGGCTGCATTTTCCCTGCCCAGCTGGCTCTCCCGCCACATCGGACCCAACCGGGGCAAGGCCTGGTGCCGCACCGCCCTGGCCTCCGAAACCTCCCTGCAGGCATCGGTGGAAACCATCGTCCACCAGCTGCGCGGTGCCGGGCCGGCAGACCTAGCCCTGGTCTTTGCCGCCGCCAGCTACGCCAGTGACCTGCCCAGGCTGCTGCCGCTGCTTCAGGAAAAACTGCGGGCCAGCCACTGGATCGGCTGCCTCGGCGGTGGGGTGGTGGGCACCGACGCCACCGGCACCCCCCATGAGCTGGAAAAAAAGCCCGCCCTGAGCGTCACCCTGCTGCGCCTGCCCGGCGCCCTGCTCCAGCCCTTTGCCATCGACACCGAAACCCTGCCCGACCTCGATGGTCCGGCCGAGCCCTGGCGTGCCCTGCTCAACGCCGCAGAGACGACGGGCGGCTCGCCCATCCCCTCGATGCTGCTGCTGGTGGATCCGAGCTGCTCACGCATCAACGACCTGATCAGCGGCCTCGATTACGCCTGCCCCGAGGCGGTGAAACTGGGCGGGATCGCCGGCCAGCACAGCGCTGGCCACGGCTCCTTGCTATACGGCAACCAGGTTGTCCGGGGTGCCGTCGGCTGCCTGATCGGCGGCACCTGGCAGCTCGACCCGGTCGTAGCCCAGGGCTGCCGGCCCATCGGACCGGTATTCGACATCGAACAAGCCCAGCGCAATGTGGTGCTGGAAGTGAGCCAGGGCCAGGACCGCCGCAGCCCGGTGGCAGCCCTGCAGGCGATCCTCACCGACCTCAGCCCCCAGGAGCGGGAGCTGGTCAAGCACTCCCTCTTCCTTGGGGTGGGGCGCAGCAACTTCAACCTGGACAGCGCCGAGCCCTCCAAGCCAGGCGCCTTCCTCGTGCGCAACCTGATCGGCGTGGACCCGCGCAACGGAGCCGTGGCCGTGGCCGAGCGCATGCGGGTGGGCCAACAGGTGCAGTTCCAGCTGCGCGATGCGGAGGCCTCCCGCCAGGAACTCAGGCAGCTCCTGGCCCAGCAGCAAACCCAGTCACCCAACCCCTTGGCCACCCTGCTGTTTGCCTGCCTCGGTCGCGGCGAAGGCCTCTACGGAGCAGCGGATGGCGATGTGAATCTCTGCCGTGAAGCCTTCCAGCAGGTGCCGATTGCCGGGGTGTTCTGCAATGGCGAGATCGGACCGGTCGCCGGCAACACCCACCTGCACGGCTACACCGCCAGCCTGGCTTTTTTAGTGCCCCGGGGAGAAGGCTGAAGGTGCGCCAGCACGTCAATCCGCTCAGCAGCTTCTTCCAGCAGCCCCGGCCCTTGCCGGCCCCGGCCGAGCTATTCCCCAGGCCCGGCCAGCCCCTCCATCTCGACATCGGCTGCGCCAGGGGCCGCTTCCTTTTGGCCCTGGCCGAGCAGGAACCCGGCACCAATCACCTCGGAGTGGAGATCCGCCTGGCGCTGGTGGAGGCAGCAGAGGCCGAGCGCCAGGCCCTGGGACTGGCCAACCTTCACTATCTCTTCTGCAACGCCAACATCAGCCTGCAGGACTGGCTGGCCTGCCTGCCGGCAGGACTGCTGGAACGGGTTTCGATCCAGTTTCCCGACCCCTGGTTCAAGCAGAAACACCACAAGCGTCGGGTGTTGCAGCCTGCCCTGCTGCAGGCCCTTGCCGGCGCCCTCTCCCCCGGCAAGGAGCTGTTTATTCAGAGTGATGTGCTGGCGGTGATCTCACCGATGGTGCAGCTGATCGAAGCCAGCGGTGGCTTCGATCGACCAGATGAAGATGGGCGGCCCTGGCGAGCCACCAACCCCCTGCCCGTCCCGAGCGAGCGGGAGGCATACGTCATGGCCCAGGGTTTGCCGGTGTATCGCGTGCTCTACCGGCGCAACAACAGTCGCCTGGCCCCCCTCGAAGAGCTGGAGGATCTGCCCAAAGGGGTTGATAATCCGGCCTGACGCCAGCCTTCGCCCCTTGAGCGCCCCCACCATTCCCCTCCTGCTGCGCTGGCAGGGCTCGCTGCAGCACGCACCCAGCGGTGCCCTCGGCCGGCGGCTGACCCTGGTGGCCGGGCTCGTGCTCTGCGCCCTGATGGCTGGCCTGCCCCTGGTGACCCGCAGCGGCCTGAGCCTGTTGGTGCTTGCCAGTGGCCTGCTGTGGCTGCTGATTGCCCTGCGCACACCCCCGGGACCATTGGGGGAGATCGACCGCTGGATCCTGGCAATACTCGCCCTGGCCCTGCTGGCCACGGGGTTCTCGCCGGTGCCCCTGGCTGCCGCCAAGGGGCTGGTGAAACTGGTCAGCTACCTGGGGGTCTACGCCCTGATGCGCCAGCTGCTCAGCACTGCGCCGATCTGGTGGGACCGGATCGTGGCGGCCCTGCTGGCCGGCGAACTGGTCACCAGCGTGATCGGCATCCGCCAGCTCTATGCGGACACCGGCGAACTGGCCCGCTGGGCCGACCCCAATTCGGTGGCGGATGGCACGGTGCGGATCTACAGCACCCTGGAAAACCCCAACCTGCTGGCGGGATACCTCCTACCCGTGCTGCCGCTGGCCCTGGTGGGCCTGCTGCGCTGGCCCGGGCTGGCCCGCAAGCTGTTTGCCCTGACGGCCCTGGTGCTGGGCCTGGCAGCCGTGGTACTCACCTACAGTCGCGGCGCCTGGATGGGACTGGTGACCCAGGCCGGGGTGACCATCCTCCTGCTGGCCATCCGCGGCACCCGCACCTGGCCACCCCTCTGGCGCAAGCTGGCCCCCCTGCTGTTGCTGCTGGGCGGAGCGGCCCTGCTGGTGGTGCTGGTGACCCAGGTGGAACCCCTGAGAGTGCGGGTGATGAGCCTGCTGGCCGGCCGCGAAGACAGCTCCAACAACTTCCGCATCAACGTCTGGCTGGCCGCCCTGGACATGATCCAGGCCCGACCCTGGCTGGGGATAGGCCCGGGCAACGACGCCTTCAACCAGATCTATCCCCTCTTTCAGCAACCCAAGTTCAATGCCCTCAGTGCCTACTCCATCCCATTGGAGCTGGCGGTGGAGGCGGGAATTCCCGGCTTGCTGGCCGGCATCGGCCTGCTGGTGGCCAGCCTGCGCACCGCCACCAGCCTCTGGCGTGGCGATGGCTTCTTCAGCCTGCCGGCCCTGGCCGTGATCGCCGTGATCGCTGGTTTGGGGGTGCAGGGCCTCACCGACACGATCTTCTTCCGGCCGGAAGTGCAGCTCAGTGGCTGGTTCTGCGTGGCAACCCTGGCGGCTGGGGCCACCCACGCCCGTGCCTGATCTGGCCCTGGTCGCCGGCTTTGATGCCGGCCAGACCCACACCACCTGTCGACTAGCTGCTGCCGGCAGCGGTGCGGTGTTGGCCGAAGGGCAGGGCCCCGGTGTGTGCCATCTGCTGGGGCCGAACGGCCCCGACCGCTTTGGCCGCGCCCTGGGCCAAAGCCTGCAGCAGGCCCTGGACCAACTCAGCCCCGGGCGTCTGGTCGCTGCCGGGATTGGCGCCAGCGGCATCGAAGTGGGTACCCCCGTGCAGGATCAAGCCCGCCAGCTGGCAGCTGCCGCCCTGGGCCTGCCCCTGCAGGGCGTTCTGGTGACCGGCGATGAGCGCACGGCCCTGCGGGGGGCGATGGGCAGCCAGTCGGCCGGCATCGTGGTGATCAGCGGCACCGGCATGATCGCCGTCGGCCGCAATGGCGCCGGGGAGGAGCACCGTTGTGGGGGCTGGGGCTGGCTGCTGGATGGGGCTGGCTCCGCCATGGACATCGGCCGCGATGGGCTGGCCCTGACCCTGGAGATGGCGGATGGTCGCCGAAGTGATTCGCCCCTGAGAGCGCGGATCTGGGCCGGCCTGGGCCTAGACCCCCGCGACCCCCAGGCCCCCCAGGCGATCAAGGCCCGCGTGGTGGCGCCCAACTTCGGCGCCGCTGGCTTTGCCCGCCTGGCCCCCTTGGTGGCCGCCGCCGCCGCCGAGGACGATCCGGCGGCGGCGGCAGTGGTGGAGCGCTCCGCCCAGGCCCTGGCGCGAATGGTGGCGACCATCAGCCAGCGGCTGGCGCTAGGGAACCCGCCGGTATGGCCCCTGGGCGGCGCCCTGGAGCACCTCGAGCTGCTGCGCCAACGGTTTGCCGCGGCGCTCGCGCTCCACTGCCCGGGGGCCAGGCTGGAGCAGGCGGCAGGGGATGGCTGCAGCGGCGCCCTGGCCCTGGCCCGGCTTTGCCTGGAGCCCTAAATCCAAGTGATTAGATCTAAGCCGCGTTGAGGTGGAGCTCGGCCTCCCTGGCCAGTTGGGAGGCCCAGTGATCCACCAGCTTCTGATCGTCCGCCTCCACCATCACCCGCAGCAGGGGCTCGGTGCCACTGGCCCGCACCAGCACCCGGCCGCAACCGTCCATGGCCGCCTCCGCCGCATCTACGGCCAGGCGCAGGGGTTCGCACTGCTGCCACTGCTGGCGCCGCTGGCGGTCGGGCACCGTCACATTTACCAAAATCTGGGGATAGGGCTTGAAGCTGCTGTCCATCCAGCCAGCCAGGCTCTGGCCGGAACGGTGCAGAAGGGTGGCCACCTGCAGGGCCGTAAGCAACCCGTCGCCACTCATGCCATGCCGGGCCGAGAGAATATGGCCCGACTGCTCGCCGCCGAGACCCGCCCCCATCTGCTCCATCGCCTGGTGCACATATTGATCGCCAACAGCGGTGCGCTCAAGCACTCCGCCCTTGGCCTGCCAGGCCCGCTCGAAGCCCAGATTCGACATCACGGTTGCAACGATCCGGTTTGCCGGCAGCTGACCCTCAGCCAGTAGGGAGGTTCCCCACAGATAGAGGATCTGGTCGCCATCGACCACCCGGCCCCGGCCATCGACCGCCAGCATCCGGTCGGCATCCCCATCAAAGGCAAAACCCATCGAGGCGCCCTGGTCGAGCACGGCCCGCCGCAGGGGCTCCAGGTGGGTGCTGCCACAGCCCACGTTGATGCGCTCGCCATCGGGTTCACCATGCAGCACCGTGAGCTTGGCTCCCAGGGCCCGAAAGACCGCCTCGCCACAGGCTGTCGCTGCGCCCCAGCAGAGGTCGAGCACGATCGAGCACCCATCCAGACGCCGCCCCAACACGCTGGCCACCAGGGCCCGCTGGTAGTCGGCCAGCAGCTCCTGGCGATCGTGCACGACCCCATTACCGCCGAATCCACCGGCGGGCCCCACTCCCTGGAGCCCAGCCTCAATCGCCTGCTGCTGGCCGCGACTCAACTTGGCACCGGAGGCGCCAAACACCTTGATGCCGTTGTCGTGGGGGGGGTTGTGGCTGGCCGAAACCATCAGCCCGCCGGCCGCCCCCAGGCGACGGATCGCCCCTGGGATTGCCGGCGTGGGGCAAACACCCAGGGTCCACACTTCCCGGCCGGCGGCGGTGAGGCCCGCCGTGAGTGCGGCCACCAGCATCGGACCGCTGCAGCGGGAATCCATCCCAATCAACACCGGGCCGGATGGCGGCAGCACCTGGCCACACCAAAAACCCACCTGCATGGCCAGGGCCGGACTCAGCTGGGCGCCGACACGGCCCCGAATGCCATCGGTGCCGAAACCGGCAACGCCACTCCGCAGGGGATGGCCAACGGGATGGGAAGCCAGCTCGGCCATGGACGGATGCCGCAGGGGGGCTCAGGTTACGTCGATCAGCGCCAGCGACGGGGCCACCAAATCCAGCGCACCAGCTCCCCCAGGGCCCAGAGCAGCAGCAGCCCCACCAGCCAGCCAGGCAGCAAGTTCAGTGGCCACCAGGGCCTCAGCAGCAGCACCAAACCCACCCCAGCCAGCACCCGCAGGGCCCGCAGCCGCTGGGGCGCACCGGGCAGGCTGGAAAGGTAGGGGGGAAGGGAGAGGGGAAGAGGATGGAATCGCACCAGCCAAGCCGGATCTAGTCCTGCCCAGAATGACCGAATCGCGCCGCCGATGAACCTGGCCCGCCTCCCCCTGTTGTTGGCCATCACCTGCCTGGGCAGCGGCACCCTTTTGGTGGGTGGCCGGGCGCTGCTCGCCCGGATCCCTGCCGCCGATCCCACCACCCCCAGCAGCAGCCTGGCGCTGGTGCGCGCCCTCAGCCTGGATCCGCAGCGACGGCGTGAGGCCAACCTGCTGCTGCTGGCCCGCCAGGGGACTGACCCCGCCCGCAGCCGCCGGCTCCTACGGGGCCAGGGCTGGGGCAGGGATCCCCTGGCGGCCTTGGTGCTCAAGCGCGATGCCCTGGCAACGGCAGCCCTAGGCGATGCCCCAGCGGCGCAAAAGCTCTGGCGGCAACTGCTGCGCCGCTTCCCCCAGACACCTGCCGCCGCCGATGGGCTCTACGCCCTGGGGCGCGACCAGCCCGGGCTGCGCAAGCTGCTGCTCCAGCGCTTCCCCGCCCACCCGGCCGCCCTGGCGGCGGCCCTGGAAGCAGGCCCCTCGGCCCCATCCAGGCGCGATGGGGCCCTGCACCTGGCCCGGCATGGCTTGCGCTGGCCCGGAGCCGGCGCGAAGTTCCGCCAGGCTTGCCAAAGCAAGACGGCCCCACCCACCCCCCTCCAGCGGGACCAGCTGGCCCAAGCCCTGGCCCAGCTCGGCGACGGGGAGGCTGGCCAGGCCTGCCTCAACGGTCAGCCACCCGGGCCGGAAACCAAACTGGCCCTGGCCAAGGGCCTGCTCAGCGGCAACGCCTCCCAGCAGGCCCTTGGCCAAAACCTGCTGCTCGAGTTGGCCCGTTCCAGGCCCCACTCCCCCCTGGCCGTGGAGGCCGTCAGCCTGCTCAGCGACCAGCCAGGGGCCTCCAGCCTGGAGGCCCTGACCAGGCTGCCGGCAGCCCTGCAAAACACGGCCCCGGTTCAGGCCCGCCGCGCCCTCGACAGCCCTGGCAGCAGCGCCGTGCTGGCGGTGCTGCAACGCTGGCCCAACCATCCGGCCAGCTGGGAGCTGCAATGGCAACGGGCCCGCCAGGCCCTGCTGGCAGGTCAGTGGAGCGGGGCCCAGGCTTTCCTGAGCGCCCCGATCGAGCGCCATCTGCCGGTGGGGCTGGTGGGCCGCCAGCGTTTCTGGCTGGGCTTCAGCCAGTGGCAGCAGGGTCAACGCAACCAGGCCCGGGCCACCTGGAGCAACCTGCTCGAGCACCATCCCCAGGGCTACTACGGCTGGCGGGCCGCGCTGCGGCTGGGGCGGGGCGATCTCAGCCTCGATCCGGCCGCCAGCCCAGCCCTGTCGCCTGCCGTCTGGCAGCCGCTCGGCAGCGGCGATCGCCAGCTCGAGCGGCTCTGGCGACTGGACCAATCCCTGGAGGCCTGGGAGCACTGGCGCAGCCAACGCCCAGCGCCTCCCAGGGGCCCTGAGGAGCTGGTGCTGGAAGGCCGGCTGCGCAGGGCCGTGGGCGACCACTGGATCGGCCTGGGCCAACTGGAGCAGGCCAGCCTGCGGCTCCCCACCAACCAGGCCTGCGGCCTGGGCAGGGTGCTCGCCAGCAGCCTGCAGACCGCCAGCTTCGTTGCGGAACTGGAGCAGGCGGCGGCCGAGGCCGGCCTACCGGCGACCCTGCTGGCGGCCGTGGCCAAACAGGAATCGCGCTTCAGCCCAGGGGTGCGCTCCAGTGCCGGCGCCGTGGGGCTCCTGCAACTGATGCCGGAAACGGCGGCCGAGCTTGCTGGAGGCCCCTTGCCGCCAGGGGCCCTCAGCGATCCCGGGCGCAATGCCCAGCTCGGAGCCCTCTATCTCAGCAACCTGCGACGCCAGTGGCAGGGCAATCCGGTGCTGATGGTCGCCAGCTACAACGCCGGACCAGGCGCCGTGGCCGGCTGGGTGAATCCCCAGCTGCAGCTGCAACCTGAACTGTGGATCGAGGCAATTCCCTATCCGGAAACCCGGCTTTACGTCAAAAAAGTGCTGGGGAATCTCTGGAGCTTCCAGCAGCGGCCCACACCCCGTTGTTAGTCATCGCGCTGTTAGAAGCCGCTAGCAAGCCCGCGACCCAGGGCCGCCCCGGCCAACACCAGCACACCCAAGCCCCCCGCCAGGAGCAGGGGCGGCGGCGCCACACGCACCCTGGCCAGATCCAGGCGAGCCAGCAGCACCGTCGAACCCAGGATCAGCACATTGGCCAGCACCGCAAGGTGGAGCAGGTAGAGGCCCCCCACCGTGACGATCAGCAGGCTGATCACCAGGCTCATCACCCGGCTGGCCGCCATCAAATTGGAGATCCGCTGCAGCAGCAGATCGGGCATGGTGCAGACCAGCACCACCAGCAGGGCATGGAGGCAATCGATCGACCAGAACAGGCTGGATAACTGGCCCATCCCCGAAGACGCCGCGCCCTCGAGCGGCTGGCTCCAATGCAGCCCTTCGTACACCGAAACCACCGCCAGAACCAGCAGCATCGGGGCCCGCACGGGCAACAGCAGCAGCCTCCAGATCGCTTTCATGGTGTCGCCTTCACAGGTAGGGCCAGCACCAGGGCAATCGCATCTAGGGGGCAACTCGGAATGCACTGCTCACAGACCAGACAGCGTTGCGCATCGAACTGCAGCTGCCAGGCGGGCTGATGCAGAGCCAGGGCCCCGCTGGGGCACACACTCGAGCAGAGGCCGCAATCGACGCAAAGCTGGGCATCGATGCTGATCTGGGCCGGGGCCCGATTGAGCGAAAGCCCCTGGCTTTCCAGCCAGGTCTCCGCCGCGGCCAGCTCATCGATGTCACCCGACAGCTCCACCACCATGGTGCCGCTCTGGTTGGGCGCGATCTGGGCCTTGAGAATCTTGGCGGCAATGTCAAAGTCCACCGCCAGCCGATAGGTGATCGGCTGGTGCACCGCCTCGCGGGGGAAATGGAGGATGAGGCGCCGTTTCACAGGGAGGCCCCCTTGCCTTGGCCGCAACGCTAGCAAGCACTGCCAAAGTGAGGCCATGGTGAATTCCCCCCCCACCCCAGCTCTGGGCCAGGGCGAAAGGCTGCTGCTTTTGCTGCTGGCGGCCCTACTTGCCGCCGGCCTGCTGTGGTTCCGCGGTGGCCTCCACCCGGAAGCCCCGCTGGAGCGCCTGGCTCGCCAGTCCCTCGACCTGCAGGTGGCTCTGCACAACGGGCGACCAACCCTGGTGGAGTTCTATGCCGACTGGTGCGAAGCCTGTCGCAGCA
>NZ_JAGQCR010000027.1:0-20685 GCF_024346295.1 Cyanobium sp. BA20m-14 | reverse complement strand
TGATGGCGGCGAGGGGAAAGGCCCTACTGGCAACTCCGCTTGCAACCATGGGAGGGCTAAGACCCGATTCACATGCCAGCCAGTCTCGCTGATCAGCCCAGAGGCAGTGAAGCGGCAACCCTGGCCATCGCCCTAGGCGCCAACCTGCCCAGCCGCTGCGGTGGCCCGATCGCCACCCTGATCGCCGTGCGCCCCCTGCTCGAAGCCAGCCTGCGCCAGTGGGGCCAGTGCCTCAGCTCGGGGCCTACCGGCTTCCGCTGGTCTCCTCTGTTTGAGACCGAACCCGTAGGCGGCCCCCCAGGCCAGCCGCCTTATATCAATGCGGTCCTAGTGGTGGACGGCCTGGTGGCAGGGCTGGGAGCAGATAGGGCAAGGACAGCAGCCGGTGAAGCTCTACTGGAGCAATTGCAAGCGCTGGAGCATGACTTCGGCCGGGAGCGTCAGGCGCGCTGGGCCCCCCGCAGCATCGACCTCGACCTGCTCTGGTGGGGGGATCTGAGCTGCCACACCCCCCGCCTCCAGTTGCCCCACCCGCTTTGGCGGCAGCGAGACTTTGTGCTGGCGCCGCTGGCTGCCCTGGCAGGCCTGGCCCCAGAACCTGGGTGCGCGGTGATAGCGCTAGCTGGCAGACCCGGCTGGCCCGAGCAGCTGGGGTAACCCTGCGCGATGCTGGCCCCACAGACCCGCGACAAGCCCAGCCATGGCGCCCCTCCCCGCTCCAGAGCCCTCGCGTCACCTGGAAACCACCGCGGTGCTCGATGCCCGCAAGATCCGCTTTGAGGTCACCCGCGTCGAGCTGCCGATGGGCGTGGTGGGCACTTTTGGCTTGATCCGCCACCCCGGCGCCTCCCTGGCGGTGCCGGTGCTTGACGACGGCCGGGTGGTAGTGCTGCGCCAGTACCGCTTCGCCGTGGCCACCCGCCTGCTGGAATTTCCGGCCGGCACCCTCGATGAAGGCGAAGATCCCCTCAGCACCATGCAGCGGGAGCTGCAGGAGGAGGCCGGCTACAGCGCCAGCCGCTGGGATCCCCTGGGGGCGATGCTGCCCTGCCCGGGCTACTCCGATGAGGTGATTCACCTGTTCCTGGCCCGCGACCTCAGCCCCTTGGCCGAACCGCCCGCCGGCGACGACGACGAAGACCTAGAGGTGCTGCTGATGGAGCCCGGCGAACTGGATGCGGCCCTGGCCAGCGGCGACGAGTACCTCGATGGCAAAAGCGTCACCGCCTGGCTGCGGGCCAAGCAACTGCTGGGGATCTAATGGCTCCGGAGCGCTGGCTGTTTTGGCATCGCCGCGATCTGCGCCTGGCCGACAACCGGGGCCTGGCGGCGGCCGCCGCCGCCAGCCCTGCCGTGACCGGGGTGTTCGTGCTGGATCCGGCCATCCTCTCGGATCCCAGCATGGCCCCAGCGCGGCTGTGGTTTCTTTCTGAGAGCCTGCGGGAGCTGCAGCAGGCCTGGCAGCAGGCCGGCAGCAGGCTGGTGGTATTGCGTGGTGATCCAGCCGAGCTGCTGCCCAGGTTGGCCAACGCCCTAGGCGCCGAAGTGGTGGCCTGGAACCGGGACGTGGAACCCTTCGGGCGAGAGCGCGACCGGCGGGTGGCGCGGGCGCTGCAGGCGGAGGGGTGCAAGGTGCTAGCCGATTGGGACCAGCTCCTGGTGGCGCCGGAAGCCCTCAAAACCGGCGCTGGCGACCCTTATCGGGTCTACGGGCCCTACTGGCGCAGTTGGCGCCGCTGGGTGGAGGAGGCGAGCGCTACCGGCACAGCAGCCTCGGGTAGCCTGGACCCCCTGCCGGCGCCGAGCGCCCTGATGGATTGCGAGTCCACCCAGCTCAGCGGGCTGCCGCTCACCAGCCCGGAACTGGAGCATGGTTTTTTGGAGCACGGCTTTGGAGGTGCTGAGCTCTGCCCCTGCCGTCCTGGCGAAAAAGCGGCCCAAGAGCAGCTGGCAGCCTTCTGCGATGGCGATAGCCGCTCCATTGCGCTGCTTGGCTACGAACCGGGACGCAACATCCCCGGCGAAGCGGGCACCTCAGGGCTCAGCGCCGCCCTCAAGTTCGGCACGCTCAGCCCCCGCCAGGCCTGGGCCGCCGCTCAGCAGGCCAGGCCGCTGGCCCGCAGCGAGGAGGAGCGGCACTCAATCCAGGTGTGGGAGCAGGAGCTGGCTTGGCGCGAGTTTTACCAGCAGGCACTTTTTCACTTTCCCGAGCTGGCTGAAGGGCCCTACCGGCCCCAGTGGCGCGCCTTCCCCTGGGACAACGACAGCGGCTGGTTTGAGGCCTGGCGCGAGGGACTCACGGGCATGCCGATCATCGATGCCGCCATGCGCCAGCTAAATGAGAGCGGCTGGATGCACAACCGCTGCCGCATGATCGTGGCCTCCTTCCTGGTGAAGGACCTGATCTGCGACTGGCGCTGGGGCGAATCTGCGTTCATGGCCCGGCTGGTGGATGGCGACTTGGCCGCCAACAACGGCGGCTGGCAGTGGAGCGCCAGCAGCGGGATGGACCCCAAGCCCCTGCGCATCTTCAATCCGGCCACCCAGGCCTCCAAATTCGATGCTGATGGCGACTACATCCGCACCTGGCTGCCGGAGCTGCGCCATGTATCAACGCGGGACCTGATCAGTGGCGAGATCGCCCCGCTGGAGCGACGCGGCTACCCGGCGCCGCTGGTGAACCACAAGATCCAGCAGGCCCGGTTCAAGGCGCTCTACGCCACGATCAAGGGCTGAACCACCCTGGCCAGCACCTCAATCACCCGCTGCTGCTGGGCCTCACTGAGCTCTGGGAAAATCGGCAAGCTGAGCACCTCAGCGCAGAGCCGTTCGGTGACCGGCAGGGAGCCGGGGCCGTAGCCCAGATCGGCGTAGGCGGGCTGGCGGTGGATCGGGATCGGGTAGTAGATGATCGTGCTGACACCGGCCTCCTGGAGCTGCTGCTTGAGCCAGTCGCGGCAGCAAGCCTCCGGCAGGCCGAAGACGGCGCTATCGGAGGAGGGCAGGCAGGTGCCAGGGGTCGCCCCACAGGCCTTGGCCCCGGGGCACTGGGGCACCCGGATAACGAACTGATTCCAGCTGTGGCCAGGGGGTCCGGCCGGCGGCAAGGCCACCGCCGCCAGGGCCCCGAGCTGCTCGCTGTACCGACGGGCGATGGCGCCGCGGCGTTCCACCCAGCGGGGCAGGTGGGGCAGCTTGACGTTCAGAACGGCCGCCTGCATGGCGTCAAGGCGGCTGTTGTAGCCAAGGGCGGTGTGCAGGTAGCGGCGCGGCATGCCGTGCACCGCCAGCTCCCGGATGGCCTGGGCCAGGGCCCCATCGCGACAGGTGAGGGCCCCGCCATCGCCACCAGCACCGAGATTCTTGGTGGGGAAGAAGCTGAAGCAGCCCACATCCCCCCAACTGCCGACCGACCGGCCAGCCCAGCTGGCGCCGGTGGCCTGGGCGCAGTCTTCGACCACCTTGAGGCCATGGCGCGCGGCGATGGCACATACCCGCTCCATGTCGACGGGCCTTCCGAACAGGTGGACCGGCAGCAGGGCCCGGGTGGCGGGGGTAATGGCTGCCTCCAACTGCTCCAGATCGATCAGATAGCTGCTCTCCTCCACATCCACAAACACCGGCGTCGCGCCCACGGCGCTGATCGCCTCCGCGGTGGCGAAGAAGCTGAACGAGGCGGTGATCACCTCATCGCCAGCGCCGATGCCCAGGCCCCGCAGGGCCAGGATCAGGGCATCGGTGCCGCTGTTGCAGCCGATGGCATGGGGCACGCCACAGGCGGCGGCGAAGTCTTGCTCAAAGCTGGCGATCGTGGCGCCGCCGATGTACTGACCACTGCGCAACACCTCCAGCACAGCCTGATCCAGGGCAGCTCCCAGCTCCTGGATCTGCTCGCTGAGACTGAAAGGGGGCACCTGCATGGCGAGCAATTTAAGTCGCCCACCACGCCGGCCGCCGCTGGGAATGGGTGAGGGCCATGATTTGTGCCCTCTCCGCCCTGTGAATTCAATTTTGACCCTCCCTAGGAGCCCGCGCGCCCTGGTGGGCGCCCTGGCCGCGACCTGCGGCGCCGGCCTGCTCGGCGGCTGCGTGCCTGCCCACCGCCACCCCAGCTGGACGATCTACCCCCTGCAACGGGTGGTGCCCCACGACGGCCTGGCGGTGGTCAGCCAACCCGATGGCTATGGCCTGCACATCTGGCTAGACACCGACACCCGCCAGAGCGGCAGTTGCAAGCCCCGCTGGAGCGCCGATGCGGCCCGGCTGTTCAACGGCAACGGCACGGCGCCATTCAGCTCGGGGCTCGCCCCACGGGAGGAGTTCTTCCAGGCCGTGGCCCGCGCGGATGTGCGCCGAGCCCTGCGCCAACAGAGCGAGGCCCTCTGCCGTCAGCGCTCACCCCGCACCAGCTTCGTCTGGCTGGAGCCCCCCCGCAAAGCCAGCGAGATCAAGCCCGAGGCCTACCCGCTGCTGGAGGAGCCCGACCTGCTCAGCGATCCCAACGCCGTACTGGAGCAGGAGGAGCGCCTGCTCCAGCCCGCCGCCCCCACAGCACCGGCTCAGCCCGGCGCCAAAAACGGCTGAAGCGGCGCAGATCCACCGGCTCCGGCAGCTCCAGGAAGGGCTCCGGCTCCAGCAGCTGCACCGGCAGCTGGGCGGCGATCCGCTGGTGCAATCCGGCGAAGCGGGGATCCACTGCAAAGGTGGTGGCCACCCCATCGGCGCGGTGGCGGCGGGCAAAGGCGAGCACCTCCTCGGCCACATCGCCATGGCGCAGGGTGACCGGCAACTCCAGCAGGCACTCATAGATGAAGCCCAGGCGCTTGAGGCTGAGGCCCGCCTGGGCGATCAGCTGCCGATCGAAAACAAACACCGCCGGCGCCCCCGGATAGGCCACCAGGGCTGGGTTGGTGGGCCCCAGGGCCTCGCCATGGATCCAGAGCACGGGGTTCAGCACGGCCCAACCTCCCCAAACAGGGCCGCCTGCAACTGCTCGTAGCTGGCCTCAAACGGGCAGGTGCCGGCTGTGGCGGCGGCGCAGCTGCGGCAGTAGCGCCCGCCGCTGAAACGCTCCAGGTTGGCGCGGTTGAACAGGTAGGGCTTGCTGCTGAAGCTGCTGGCCACCCACTGCCAACTGAGGTTGTTGCTGGCTGGATCGCCATCGAGCAGGTGCTGGAGAAACCAGCGGGCGCCGGCCTGCCAGCGCACCCGGCGCCAGTGCACCACGTAACTGGCCAGCCACATGCGGGCGTGGTTGTGCAGCCAGCCGCTGGTGTGCAGCTCGGCCGTAAAGCCATCGATACAGGCCAGGCCGGTGCTGGCCTCCAGCAGGTCGGCCGGCAGCTCCGCGGCATAGCTGGCGCTGAGGTGGCCGGTTTTGAGCGGCTCGCGATCGTGCCAGATGCCATCACCCAGCTGGCGCCAGAGCCGCTGCCAGTAGTCGCGCCAACCGAGCTCATTGAGCAGCTTGGCAGCGACCTGGGCCGGCTCACCGCTGCGCTCCAGCCAGGTGAACACCGCCTCGCGCACCTCCGCCAGGCTGAGCGCGCCATGGCGGATGTAGGGCGAGAGGTGCGTCACCGCACCATCGAGGTGGTTGCGGCTGCGGCCATAGGCCAGGGGATCGACGGCGGCTAGCGCCGTTTCAGCCGCCCGGCGCCCCCCCTGGATCGGACTCAATCCGCCAGGGGCATCGGGGAACAGCTGGCGCAGGGTTGCCTCCAGCTCCGCCCGGCTGGCAAAGCGGCAGGGCAGATCCCCGGGTGGGGGAGAATCGTCCGATTGCATCCTTCCGGCTCCCGGCCACTGCACCCATGCTCCTCGATCTGCGCGGCAAGAAGGCCCTGGTAACCGGCATCGCCAACAACAAGTCGATCGCCTGGGGCATCGCCCAGCAGCTCCATGCCGCCGGTTGTGAGCTGGGGGTCACCTACCTGCCCGATGAGAAGGGTCGCTTCGAAACCAAGGTGCGGGAGCTCACCGCTCCGCTGGCGCCCAGCCTGTTCGAGCCGCTGAACGTGCAGGATCCAGCCCAGATCGAGGCCGTGTTTGCGCGGGTGAAGGAGCAGTGGGGCTCGATCGACGTGCTGGTGCACTGCCTGGCCTTCGCCGGCAAGGATGAACTGATCGGCGACTACTCCGCCATCAGCCCCGAGGGCTTCGCCCGGGCCCTGGAGGTGAGCGCCTACTCGCTGGCCCCCCTGTGCCGCTGGGCCAAACCCCTGTTCAACCCAGGCGCCAGCGTGATCACCCTCACCTATCTGGGGGCCGAGCGGGCCATTCCCAACTACAACGTGATGGGGGTTGCCAAGGCGGCCCTGGAGGCCTCGGTGCGCTATCTGGCCGCCGAATTGGGGCCCGACAAGCAGGTGCGGGTCAATGCCATCAGCGCCGGACCGATCCGCACCCTGGCGAGCAGCGCCATCGGCGGCATCCTCGACATGATCCACAACGTGGAGGCCAAGGCTCCCCTGCAGCGCACCGTGACCCAGGAAGAGGTGGGCGGAGCGGCCGCCTTCCTGGCCAGCCCACTGGCATCTGGCATCACCGGCCAGGTGATCTATGTGGACGCTGGATACTGCATCAACGGGATGTGAAGGCACGAAGCAGGCGGCTTCCGGCCGAATGGGAGCCCGTGGGGGCCGTCTTGATGGCCTGGCCCCGCGCCGATGGCGATTGGGCGCCCTACCTCCCAGCGGTGCGCGCTTGCTACCGGGAGCTCTGCGCGGCGATCAGCCGCCATGCCCCCGTGCTGCTGCTCAGTGCAACGCCTGAAGCCACCGCTCAAGAGTTGGCCCATCTGGGCACAGGCCGGCTGCGGGTGTGGGCCAGCCCGGCCCAGGACACCTGGACGCGCGACTACGGGCCGATCACCGTGCTGGAGAGCCGGGGCCCAGAAGGCGAGGCCCCCTTGCTGCTGGATTTCCGCTTCAACGGCTGGGGCGGCAAATACCAGGCCGGAGGCGACAACCGGGCCACCGCCGCCGCCTGGCATGGAGGAGCCTTTGGCCTCTCCCCGCTCGAGCCGGTTGGACTGGTGCTGGAGGGGGGCAGCATCGAATCCGATGGGGCCGGCACAATTTTCACCACCAGCAGCTGCCTGCTCTCGCCCGGGCGCAACCCCCAACTCGACAAAGCAGCCATCGAGACGGCCCTGATCGCCCAGCTGGGCGCCAGGCGGGTGATCTGGCTGAACCATGGAGAGCTCTGCGGCGATGACACGGACGCCCATATCGACACCCTGGTGCGCCTGTGCGATCCAGGCACCCTGGCCTACGTCAGCTGTGACGATCCCGGCGATCCCGCAGCGGCACCGCTGCAGCGACTGGAAGCGGAACTCCAGGGGCTTCGCACCGCCGCCGGGGGACCCTACCGGCTAATTCCCCTGCCCTGGCCCCAGGCCCGCTTCGCCCCGGATGATGGCCGCCGGCTGCCGGCCACCTACGCCAACTTCCTGATCCTCAATGGGGCCGTGCTGGTGCCCAGCTACGGCGATCCCAGCCGCGATCAGGCAGCCCAGGCTGCCCTGGCCAAGGCATTCCCCTGCCACACAATCGAGGCCATCGACTGCTCCGCCCTCCTCCTGCAGCACGGCTCCCTGCACTGCGCCACCATGCAGATACCTGCAGCCGTCTTTCAGTGAGCGTCCTGGTGGCTGCGCTGGTGCAACAGGCCTGGGCCGGCAACCGCGAGGCAATGGTGGCGGCAACCGGCCGCGCCATCCGCCAGGCCGCCGGCCAGGGAGCCCAATTGGTGGTCTGCCAGGAGCTCCACACCAGCGCCTACTTCTGCCAACAGGAGCTGGTTGGCCGCCATGACCTAGCCGAACCGATCCCGGGCCCCTCCAGCGACCATTTCGGGGCCCTGGCCAAGGAACTGGCCATCGTGCTGGTGATCAGCCTGTTTGAACGTCGGGCGCCCGGGCTCTCCCACAACACAGCCGTGGTGCTCGAACGCGATGGCTCGATCGCAGGCATCTACCGCAAGATGCATATCCCGGATGATCCGGGCTTCTACGAGAAGTTCTATTTCACCCCGGGGGACCTGGGTTTTGAGCCGATTGCCACCAGTGTGGGCCGGCTGGGAGTGCTGGTCTGCTGGGACCAGTGGTTTCCTGAGGCGGCACGGCTGATGGCCCTGGCCGGCGCCGATCTGCTGCTCTATCCCACGGCTATTGGCTGGAGCCCAAACGACAGCCCAGCAGAGCAGGCCCGGCAGCGGGAGGCCTGGATCACCGTGCAACGGGGCCACGCCATTGCCAATGGCCTGCCGGTGCTAGTGGCTAACCGTTGCGGTCACGAGCTGGACCCCGAGACGAGTTCGGCGGTTGCAACGGCGCCCGGCTCGGCAGGCCTGCAGTTTTGGGGAAGCAGCTTTGCCGCCGGCCCCCAGGGGGAACTGCTGACCCAGGCGAGCGTGGCAGAGGAGGCCGTGCTGCTGGTGGATCTGGACCTGGACCGCAGCGAAGCGGTACGCCGCTGGTGGCCCTTTCTGCGCGACCGGCGCATCGATGCCTATGGCGAGCTGCTCAAGCGCTGGCGTACCTAGGCCCACCTGTCAGCATGGGGCAACCCTGAAGGGCGTTTGGCGGCCATGCGCACCGGAACCATCCACCGCGTCACCGGCGAAACCGATGTACGCGTGACCCTGGGGCTCGACGGCAGCGGCCGCTGCACGGTGAACACCGGCGTGGCGTTTCTCGATCACATGCTCCACCAGCTGGCCAGCCACGGCCTGATCGACCTGGAGATCAGCGCCAAGGGCGACACCCACATCGACGACCACCACACCAACGAAGACGTGGGCATCGCCGTGGGCCAGGCCCTGGCCCAGGCCCTGGGCGAGCGGCGGGGCATCCACCGCTTCGGCCACTTCGTGGCACCCCTGGATGAGGCCCTGGTGCAGGTGGCGCTGGATTGCAGCGGCCGGCCCCACCTCAGCTACGACCTGCAGATCCCCGCCCAGAAGATCGGCAGCTACGACACTGAACTGGTGAAGGAGTTCTTCGTGGCGGTGGCCAACAATGCCGGCCTCACCCTGCACATCCGCCAGCTCGCGGGGGTGAACTCCCACCACATCGTTGAGGCCTGCTTCAAGGCGTTTGCGCGGGCCCTGCGCCTGGCAGTGGAGGTGGATCCCCGCCGGGCCGGGGCCATACCCAGCAGCAAGGGCGTGCTGGAGCAGGCGGGAGCCTGAACACTGGGTGCTCAGAGCGCCTGAGGCTCCCGCGACCACAAAAACAGCCCCAGCCGCTCCGCATCCGCCATCGTCTGCTCCGCGTCCAGCAACAGGGCACTGCGGGCCTCCCAGGCGATGCCGGCAAGGCCGGCTGCGGCGGCCTTGGCCACGGTGGTGGGACCGATGCCGGGCAGATCCATGCGCCGGTCCTGGTTGAGCTTGGGGGCCTTGTAAAGCACGCCGAAGCGACCGGCTTCGAGCAGCTCGCTCCGGGTGGCCGCCACCCACTCGAGCATGGCATCGGTGCCGGGCAGGGCTTCGGTGGCCAGGCACAGCCCCTTGGCCACCACGGCCCCCTGACCCACATCCACCTGGGAGATGGCTTCAACGATGTAGGCGGCCCGCTCCACATCGGCCCGATCCAGGTCACTCGGCACCCTGCTGGCGTAGAGGCCAGGCTCTGGCAACAGGTTGGGTGCCACGTCTTCGATGCCCACCACCTTGAGGCCGTACTCCTCGATGATCTGGGCCAGGGCCCGCAGGGAAGCATCGTCGCCATTGCGCAGAGAACCCAGGATCCGCGGGGCGGCCATCAAGGTGGAGCCCTCAAAGCGCAGCAAGTTGAGCGAACGGGGACGCACAAACTTGCCCACCATCACGATCTGGTTGATACCCCGCTGCTGCAGCGACTTGATGAAGGCGATCGAGCGTTCAAAAAAGAACTCCTCAGCCGCCGGCACCTCCACCTCAAGCCCATGGGGATAGCAGGCGATGTGGGCACGGCCTGCCCGGGAGAGGGCCTCCGAGAGCATCCTCGGCAGCACCCCTTCACCAGCAATGATCGCGAGGGACGGATCACCCATCAGGGCCGAGACAGCTCTAAGCAAATTTCTTGGGGCAGTCAAAGGCCCCCAACCCCGCAATGGCTGCCGCGGGTGGACAGGTCCTACGGCGTCATGGCCTCCCCCGGGCGGCCTGCAAGGCCTCAACCAGCTCCACGGGACCCAGTCGCCGATCGCCAGCGGGCTCGCTGGCGCGCAGATCCTGGAGCCCGACCAGGCCATCAGCCGCCTCCTGCTCGCCGATCACCGCCGCCCAACGGGCCCCGGAGCGATCGGCCCGCTTGAACTGCTTCGCGAAGGCCGAGCCACTGGCATCCCTTTCCACCGCCAGGCCCGCCTGGCGGCAAAGCCTTGCCAAAGCCAGCGCCGCCGTCGCCGCCGCCTCGCCCCGACTCACCACATAGAGATCCAAAGCCGCAGCGGGGCGCTCGGCCTGGCTGAGCAGCAATACCAGCCGCTCCATCCCCAGGGCCCAACCGATCGCCGGGGTCGCCGGCCCGCCCAGCTGCTGCACCAGGCCGTCGTAGCGACCGCCGCCACACACCGTGGCCTGGGCACCCAGCTGGCTGCTGGTGATCTCGAAGGCGGTGTGGCTGTAGTAATCGAGGCCCCGCACCAGCCGGGGGTTGAGCACAAACGGAATGCCCAGGGCCGTGAGGGCTTGCTGCACGGCAGCAAAGCGGGCCTGACTCGCGTCACTGAGCGCGGAAGCCAGGCTGGGGGCCTCCGCCAGCAGGGCCTGGGTGTCTGGATGCTTGGCATCAAGCACCCGCAGGGGATTGGTGTGGATGCGGGCCTGGGAATCGGCATCCAGCTGGTCGCGCCGCTGCTCCAGCCAGGCCACCAACTGCTCGCGGTAGCGGACCCGATCCTCGCTGCTGCCGAGGGAATTGAGCTCCAGGGCCAGGCCACCGAGGCCCAGCTCGGCTAGCAGATCCCAGGCGATGGCGATCGCCTCCACATCGCTGCAGGCATCGGCAAAACCGAGCAGCTCCACGCCGATTTGGTGAAACTGGCGCAGCCGCCCCGCCTGGGGACGCTCATAGCGAAACATCGGGCCCCCGTACCAGAGCCGCTGGGCCCCCTGGCTCAGCAGGCCGTGCTGGATCGCAGCCCGCACCACCGAAGCAGTGCCCTCCGGGCGCAGGGTGCAGCTGCGCTCCCCCCGATCCAGAAACGTATACATCTCCTTTCCGACCACATCGGTGGCCTCGCCGATGCCGCGGGCAAACAGCTCGGTGACCTCCAGCAGAGGGGTGCGGATCTCCGTTATCCCCGAGCGGCGAAAATGCTCCCGAGCCCTGGCCTCCACGTGCTGCCAAAGGCCGATCTGCCCCGGCAACAGGTCGGCCATGCCACGCAGGCTCTGGAGCGACGCCAAACCGGAGAATGCAAGTGGCCTGAGTCTGCCTGCCGGCCTGGGCTCAAGTTCAGGCGTAGGTGTGCCGATACCAGTGGGCAAAGCGCTCCACCCCCACTTCGATCGGCGTCGAGGGCCGAAAGCCCACCCAGGCTTCGAGCAGGGAGGTGTCAGCGGCCGTGGCCTCAAGATCGCCGGGCTGCATGGGCTGCAGATCGCGAATGGCCTCTCGGCCCAGGGCCTGCTCAAGCAATTCGATGAAACGCAACAACTCAACCGGTTCGCTGTTGCCGATGTTGAACAGCCGGTGGGGCGCCCAGCTGGTGGCCGGATCGGGCGCCGAGGCGTCGAAGCAGGGATCAGCTGTCGCCGGCTTGTCTGCGCAGGCGATCAAGCCTGAAACGATGTCGTCGATGTAGGTGAAGTCACGGCGCATGCGACCCTGGTTGAACACCCGGATCGAGTCGCCCGCCAGGATCGCCCTGGCGAACAGCATCGGTGCCATGTCCGGCCGGCCCCAGGGCCCGTAGACGGTGAAGAAGCGCAGGCCGGTGGCGGGCAGCCCATAGAGGTGGCTGTAGGTGTGGGCCATCAATTCGCCTGCCTTCTTAGTGGCGGCGTAGAGGCTCACCGGATGGTTGACCGGCTGGCTTTCGGCGAATGGCAGGTTGGTGTTGCCGCCGTAAACCGAGCTGCTGGATGCATACACCAGGTGTTCAGCGCCGTGGTGCCGGCAACCCTCAAGGATCGAACCCAGGCCCACCAGGTTGCTCTCCAGGTAGGCACCTGGATTTTCGATGGAGTAGCGAACCCCGGCCTGGGCGGCGAGGTGAATCACCAGGCGTGGCTTCTCGCGCCCAAACAGCTCGGCGATCGCAGCAACTTCGCCTAGGTCAAGCTGCTGAAAACGCCAGGCTCCGGTGGAAGCAAGGGCCTCGAGCCGGGCCAATCGGGCCCGCTTCAAGGCAGGGTCGTAGTAGCAGTTGAGGTTGTCGATCCCCACAACCCGCTCTCCCCGCCCCAGCAGACGCTCGCAGACCGCGGCGCCGATGAAGCCCGCCGCCCCGGTCACGAGCACAGCCCGAGTCAAGAAGCCAATATCTCGCGGAAGTAGGCGATTGTGGGCTCCAGACCCTGCTCCAGCGGCACCTCAGGCTGCCAGTCCAGCTCCTGCTTGGCCAGGTCGATCACCGGCTGGCGCTGCAGGGGATCATCCGCCGGCAGGGGCTTCTCGATCAACGGCAGCTCGGGGTTGATCTTGGCGCGCACCAGCTCTGCCAGCTGGCGGATCGTGAACTCGCCGGGATTGCCGATGTTCATCGGGCCGGCGTGGCTGCCGTTCATCAGCCGGATCATGCCCTCCACCAAATCGGCCACGTAGCAGAAGGAGCGGGTCTGACTGCCGTCGCCGTAGAGGGTGAGGGGCTCGCCACGCAACGCCTGCACGATGAAGTTGCTCACCACCCGGCCGTCGTCGGGCAGCATGCGCGGCCCGTAGGTGTTGAAGATGCGCATCACGCGGATCTCCGTGCCGTGCATCCGCTGGTAGTCGAAGCAGAGGGTTTCGGCGATGCGTTTGCCTTCGTCGTAGCAGCTGCGGATACCAATGGTGTTGACGCAGCCCCGGTAGCTCTCTGGCTGGGGATGAACCTCGGGGTCGCCGTAGATCTCACTGGTGGAGGCCATCAGCAGCCGGGCACCCACGCGCCGGGCCAGACCCAGCATGTTGTAGGTGCCAAGGAAACTGGTTTTAGCGGTCTTGATCGGGTTGAACTGGTAATGCACGGGGGAAGCCGGGCAGGCCAGGTGCCAGATCCGGTCAACTTCCAGCCAGATTGGCTCGGTGACGTCGTGGCGAATCAGCTCAAAGCGGGGGTGGCCGATCCACTCGGCAATATTTGATTTGCGGCCGGTGAAGTAGTTGTCAAGGCAGATGACCTCCTCGCCGGCCTGCATTAGCCGATCCACCAGATGGGAGCCGACAAAGCCAGCTCCGCCGGTGATCAGGTTGCGGGTGATTGAAGCAGGCATCGCTCAGCCCTCGCCCAAGGTCCAAACATTTAAGCCTGCCGCCCGGGCAGCCGCCCCATCGGCCTTGGCCCTTGAATCAAAGAGCCAGGCCGGCTGGCGCATCAGCGCAGCCACCGCAGGCCAGTTGATCTGGCCAAATTGTTGCCACTCGGTGAGCAGCACCAGGGCATCGGCACCTTCGGCCGCCGCCTCCACCGAATCCACCAGCTGCCAGTTGCCCTCGCCCTGGCCAGCGGGCTTACCCAGGTCGATGCTGATCTGGCCTTTACCAACTTTGGGATCAACGATCGCCAGGCATGCCCCCTCCTCCAGCAGGTCCAGGCAAACTTGGATTGCCGGCGATTCGCGGGTGTCGTTGGTATCGGCCTTGAAGGCAAAGCCCAATACGGCGATCCGCTTGCCGCTGATCGTGCCGAACAGCCGATTCACCATCAGCCTGGAGATGCGGTGCTGTTGCCATGTGTTCAGGGTCACCACCTGTTCCCAGTAGCTGGCCACATCCTCAAGGCCGTAATAACGGCACAGGTAAACCAGATTGAGGATGTCCTTCTGGAAGCAGCTGCCGCCAAATCCAGGGCCGGCCTTGAGGAACTTGGGGCCAATGCGGCTGTCTGCACCGATTGCATTGGCCACCTCGCGCACGTCGGCACCGGTGGCCTCACAGAGGGCGGCGATGCTGTTGATCGAGCTGATCCGCTGGGCCAGGAAAGCATTGGCCGTGAGCTTGCTAAGCTCGCTGCTCCAAAGATTGGTGCGCAGAATTTTTTCCGGAGCCACCCAGTGGCCGTAGATCCCTGCCAGCGCCTCAATCGCTTCCTGGCATTCCCCACCAATCAGCACCCGATCGGGATTCTCCAGATCTCGGATCGCCGAGCCCTCCGCCAGAAACTCCGGATTTGAGAGCACCGCAAAGCTCTTTCCCGCCGGGCCAGCCTCCAGAATCGACTTCACCGCCTGGGCCGTGCGCACCGGCAGGGTGCTCTTCTCCACCACGATCGTGTGGCCAGTGGCCGCCTTGGCCAGCATGCGTGCCGATGCCTCGATCCACTTGAGATCACTTGCCTGACCTGCCCCCACCCCCTGGGTCTTGGTGGGGGTGTTCACGGAGATGAACACCATGTCGGCGGTCGCGATCGCCCCCTCCACCGAGGTGGTGAAGTGCAGGTTGCGACCTCGCGCCCGGCCCACCACCTCATCGAGCCCGGGTTCATAGATGGGCAGCAAGCTGAGATCGGCGGAGTTCCAGGCCCCAATCCGCTCCGCATTGAGGTCCACCACCGTGACCTGGATGTGGGGGCAGCGATCGGCGACCACGGCCATTGTCGGGCCGCCCACATAGCCGGCACCAATGCAGCAAATGCTGCGAATTGATGGTGCGTCCATGACAGTTGGTGGCAAGATTCGACCGAGACTATCGCCCACCCTCGCAGGAAACAATCTTGACCCAGCTGCTAATAACTGGAGGCGCCGGCTTCATCGGCAGCCACACCTCCCTGCTGCTGCTTGAAGCGGGCCACAGCCTCGTGGTGATTGACAACTACGACAACAGCTCCCCGGAAGCACTGCGGCGGGTACTGGAACTTGCCGGACCCGGGGCCGCCGACCGGCTGGTGGTCGTCGAAGGCGATATCCGCTCAGCTGCGGATCTGGACAAGGCCTTTGCCGCCGCCCCCTCAGGCCAGCCCATCGAGGCGGTGATCCACTTCGCCGGCCTCAAGGCCGTGGGCGAATCGGTGGGCGATCCGCTGCGTTACTGGGACGTGAACCTCAGCGGCTCCCGCCACCTGCTCAAAGCCATGCAGGCCCATGGCTGCCGCACCCTTGTATTCAGCAGCAGTTGCACCGTTTACGGCCTGCCCGAAACCATGCCGATCGGGGAGGGGGCAGCCATCAAGCCGATCAATCCCTATGGCCACAGCAAGGCGGCGGTGGAGCAGATGCTGGCGGATCTGGCCGCCAGTGAGGCCGGCTGGCGAATTGCCCGGCTGCGGTATTTCAACCCGGTGGGGGCCCACCCCAGTGGCCGCATCGGCGAAGACCCCAGCGGCATTCCCAACAATCTCCTGCCCTTTGTCAGCCAGGTGGCCGTGGGGCGGCGGGCTGAACTGCAGGTGTTCGGTGGCGACTGGCCCACCCCCGACGGCAGCGGCATCCGCGACTACATCCATGTGATGGACCTGGCCGAAGGTCACCGGGCCGCCCTCGATGCCCTGCTGGCCGAGCCTCCCCAGCTGCTCACCCTCAACCTGGGTAGCGGCCAGGGCCATTCAGTGCTGGAGGTGGTGCGGGCCTTCGAGAGCGCCAGCGGCCGCACGGTGCCCTACGCCATCGTGGCCCGTAGGGACGGGGACGCCGCCTGCACCGTGGCCGATCCGCACCTGGCCGCCGAGCGACTGGGCTGGCGGACCCGCCTCTCCCTAGCTGAAATGTGCCGCGATAGCTGGTGCTGGCAACAGGCCAATCCCCAGGGATATGGAGGCTGAAGGGGAGTTGCTGTTGGCCGGCGGCGGCCACAGCCACTCCCTGGTGCTGCGGATCTGGGCGATGGCTGGACGCCATTGGCAGCGGCGACCGGCCGCCCGGATCACCCTGATCAGTCGCCACAGCACCGCCCCCTATTCGGGCCTGGTGCCGGCCCTAGTGGCCGGCCTGGTGGGGGAACAGGCCGGCGCCATCGACCTGCGCCGCCTCTGCCTGGTGGCAGGGGTGACCTTCGTGCAGGCAGAGATCACGGGCCTCAATCTCCAGACCAGGGAACTGCACCTGGAGGAAAGGCCCAGCCTCCGCTGGGACTGGCTCAGCCTCGATGTGGGCGCGGAGACCTACGAGCTCGCCGGCGCCGCCATGGCGGTCAAGCCCCTGGATCCTTTCCTGGAGTGGTGCCGCCAGCTGGATCAGACCAATCTGCGGATCAAAGGTGGGGGAGCCGCGGCAGTGGAACTGGCCCTGGCCCTGCGGGGTCGGGGACTGAAACCGGAGCTGCTGCTGCGCGGCGCCGAGCTGCACCTGGGCTCCAGGGCAGCCAACCGAGTGGGCGAACGGCTGCTCCACCGGGCCGGCATTGGCCTGGAGCGTCACAGTCCAGCGGCCGCCCCAGCCGACCTGGCCTGCACCGGCAGCCGCGCCCCCCGCTGGCTGGCGGCAGCTGGCCTGTCGCAGGACCAGCGCGGCAGGTTGCTCACCGCAGCCAGCCTCCAGGTTCTGAACCATCCCGGAGTGTTTGCCAGTGGAGACTGCGGGGTCATCGCCGCCCAGCCCAGGCCCCCATCCGGCGTCTGGGCCGTGCGCTGCGCCCCGACCCTGGCCAGGAACCTGACCAGGGTCGTTTCGGGTCGCCCCCTGCGCTCCTGGCGCCCCCAACCCTGGGCCCTGCAGCTGCTCGGCGATGGCGGCAGCCTGGGGCGCAGCCCCCAGGCTGCCGCTTTCTGGGGGCCCTGGGCCCTGGGGCCCAGCCCCTTGCTCTGGCGCTGGAAGCGGTTCCTGGATCAGCGCTTCATGGACCGCTTCAGCAGCCTCAAGGCCATGGCTGGGGACCGCCCAACCCCGATGGCCTGCCATGGGTGTGCGGCCAAACTGGCCGCCGGCCCCTTGCAGGACGCCCTGGCCCGCAATGGGCTGGGCGGCGGGACGCCTGGCAGCGCCGAGGACGCAGCCGTGATCGGCCAGGACGGCCAGGGCAACCTGCTGCTGCAGAGCGTCGATGGCTTCCCAGCCCTAGTGAGCGACCCCTGGCTCAACGCCAGAATCACCACCTTGCATGCCTGCAGCGATATCTGGGCCTGCGGCGCCCAGGTGCGAACAGTGCAGGCGGTGGTGACCCTGCCCCAACTGGCAGCTTCCCTGCAGGCCAACCTGCTCAGCGAAACCCTGGCCGGAATCGAGTCGGTGCTGAAGCCGCTGGGGGCAAGGCTGATCGGCGGCCACAGCCTGGAAGCTAGAAACAGCCTGGAGGCGAGGGGCACGCCGGTGGGCCTGAGCCTGGTGCTGAGTGTCAATGGCGCCGTGGAGGCCGGGCGACTCTGGGGCAAGGGGCCCCTACGCCCAGGCGATGGGCTGCTGCTCAGCCGGCCGATCGGCACGGGGGTGCTGTTTGCCGCAGCCATGGTCGGCACCGCCCAACCCCAGTGGCTCGACGGGGCTCTCGCCACCATGCAACAGAGCCAGGCGGCCCTGGTGGAGCTGCTGGCCGGCCATGGCTGCCGGGCCTGCACGGATGTGACCGGCTTCGGGCTGCTGGGCCACCTGGGCGAGATGCTGGCCGCCAGCCCAACTAGCTGCCGCGTCACCCTCAATGCCGGTCAGGTCCCCAGCCTGCCCGGGGCCCTGACCCTGCTGGAGCAGGGCTTTACCAGCAGCCTGGCCCCAGCCAATGCCAGCGCCCTGGCCCTGCTTGAAGATCGGGTTGAGCTCCAGAGCCCGGTTGATGGGGCCCGCCTGGCCCTGCTGATCGATCCCCAGACCTGCGGCCCCCTGCTGGCGGCAATCCCCGCCGATCGGATCGATGCCGCCCTGGCCGAGATGGAAAGGGCTGGGTTTCCTGGGGCGGCCACCATCGGCCAGGTGCACTCCTGAGCAACCCAGCTGCAGCCAACCTGGGAGAATTCCGACACCCCGGTGGCGAGCTCTTGTCAGCCCTGACCAGTTGCCTGGAGGGAGAGGCGGCAGCAATCGCCGCGGCTGCCCAGCGCCTCAACAGCGCCCAGGTGGAGGCGGCCCTGGAGCTGCTGGCGGGCTGCCGCCAGCGCCGCTCCAAGCTGGTGGTCACCGGAGTGGGCAAGAGCGGCATCGTCGCCCGCAAGATTGCCGCCACCTTCTCCTCGATCGGCCTGACGGCGGTGTTTCTCAACCCCGTCGATGCCCTGCACGGCGATCTTGGCATCGTGGCGGCCGACGACGTGGCCCTGCTGCTCTCCAACAGCGGCGAAACAGAGGAGCTCCTGGCAATCATTCCCCACCTGCGCCGCCGCGGCACCGCCCGCATCGCCCTGGTGGGCCGGCTGGGCTCCAGCCTGGCCACGGGCTGCGATGTGGTGCTGGATGGATCTGTCGATCGGGAAGTGTGCCCTTTGAACCTGGCCCCTACCGCCAGCACGGCGGTGGCGATGGCCATCGGTGATGCCCTGGCGGCCGTCTGGATGGAACGGGCCGGTATCTCGCCGGAAGATTTCGCCATCAACCATCCCGCCGGCTCCCTGGGCCGCCAGCTCACCCTCACCGTGGCCGACCTGATGGTGCCGGCCACCGACCTGGAGGGCCTCTCTCCCCAGGCCCCCCTGGCGGAGGTGATCGGCCAACTCACCCAGGGCAGCAACGGCAAGGGCAGCCTCGGGGCAGCCTGGGTGCAGGCAAGCGGAGACCCCAGGCAGATGGCGGGGTTAATCACCGATGGCGACCTGCGCCGCACCCTGCAGCGCCACCCCCCCGAAAGCTGGGCCTCGATCCGCGCCGGGGCCATGGCCACCACCGACCCAATCACCGTGGCTCCCCAGACCCTGGCGATCACCGCCCTGGAACTGATGGAACGCAATCCGCGCCAGGCGATTTCGGTGCTGCCCGTGGTCGATCCCACCCGGCCCGGCCAACTGCTGGGCCTGCTGCGGCTGCACGATCTGGTGCAGGCTGGGTTCAGCACCAACCCAGCCGCTGAGCGCCCATGACGGCCATCCCCTTCACCCTGATCGCCGGGCCCTGCGTGATCGAAAACCGCGATCTGGTGCTGCAGGTGGCCGAGCAGGTGAAGACGATCACCGACCGCCTCGGCATCCGCTACGTGTTCAAAGCCAGCTTCGACAAGGCCAACCGCAGCTCCGGCAAATCTTTTCGGGGCCCGGGGCCCGATGAGGGGCTAAAAATTCTGCAGGAAGTGGCCCAGAGCTTCGGGGTGCCCGTGCTCACCGACATCCATGAAAGCCACCAGGCGGCTGCCGCGGCCCAGGCCGTGGACGTGCTGCAGATCCCCGCTTTCCTCTGCCGTCAGAGCGACCTGCTGGAGGCCGCAGCCCAGGCCGTAGCGGGCAGCAACAAGGTGGTGAACGTGAAAAAAGGCCAGTTCCTCGCCCCCTGGGACATGGCCCAGGTGGTGAGCAAGATGGCCGAATTCGGGCTGGAGCCAGCCAGCGGCCGCCTCTGGCTCACCGAGCGGGGCACCAGCTTCGGCTACAACACCCTGGTGGTCGATTACCGCAGCTTCCCCCAGCTCCAGGCCCTGGGTTGTCCGGTGATCTTCGATGCCACCCACGCCGTGCAGCAGCCGGGGGGACGCGGCACCAGCACCGGCGGCCAGCGGGAGTTCGTGGCGCCGCTGGCCCGAGCTGCGGTCGCCGTGGGGGTGAATGGGCTGTTCATGGAGACCCATCCAGACCCCGACAACGCCCTCAGCGACGGCCCCAACATGGTCCCCCTGCACCGGCTCGAGGCCCTACTGCGCCAGCTGCTGGCCCTACGTCAGGTGGTGGCAGAGGAGATGGCTCCGAGCAGCCTGTGATCCGCCAGCTGCTGCAACGAACCCTGCTGCGGCGCCGGGATCTTGCCGCGATCCAACTGCTGGTTTGTGACGTTGACGGCGTGCTCACCGATGGAGGCCTGCACTACGACGCTCAGGGCCAGGTGCTGAAGCGCTTCGACGTGCGTGATGGGCTGGCGATCCGCATGCTGCAGCGCGCCGGCATTGAAGTGGCCTTTCTCAGCGGTGGGCGCAGCGGGGCCATCGAGCAACGGGCCGCCCACCTGGACATCCGCCATTGCCTGGTGGGCGTGGGCGACAAACTCAGCGCCCTACGCCAACTCCAGGCCGATCTCCAGTGCGCCCGCCAGCAAACCGCCTTCATCGGCGACGACCTCAACGACCTCACGGTGCGCCCGGCTACGGGTCTGCTGATCAGCCCCGCCGATGGCGCCCCGGGCCTGCGCCGCCAGGCGGACTGGGTGTTGCGCCGCCGAGGGGGCGATGGAGCCGTGCGCGAACTGGCCGAAGCCCTGCTGCAACAGCGGGGGCTCTGGCGACAGCTGAACCGGGAAGGCTGGGGAGAGGGCAACGCCTAGGCGCCGGCCAGGGCGCGGGCCTGCTCGAGTTGCTCCTGGGTGTCCACCGAGAGGCAATCCTGATCCACCTCGTAGGTGAGCAGGGGAATGCCGGCGTCGATCAGCCGCAGCTGCTCCAGTTTCTCCAGATCTTCGAGCGGCGAGGTGGGCAGCGCCGCCCAGCCCGCCAGCACATCGGCCCGGTAGCCGTAGAGACCCACATGGCCCCAGTAGGTGGTGTGTTCACCCCACTGC